>JAYTUF010000847.1:0-3670 GCA_043744755.1 Anatilimnocola sp. | reverse complement strand
GCGCAAGCCCTCCGGTGTCGTTCGATCGACCCGATCAATACCGGACGGCTCGCGCCGTGCCGCTAACACATTTTCACCCAAGCCGGGCGAGACCCTCGCCAAGCACGACGCCGCCACCGGCGGGCGCAGGTTCAACGCCATTCTTGCAACGGCCTCCATCAACGACGCGATTGAATACGTCTCTGTCTTCAACGACGCCCAAAAGGACAAGCGGCAGGGCGCGAGCCCTCCGGTGTCGCACCCGCTCAACATCGCCTGCGTTTTTTCGCCGCCGGCCGAGGGGGACAAAGACGTGCAGCAGATTCAGGAAGACCTGCCGCAGGAAAAGGCCGACAACGAGCAGGAGCCGGAGAAGAAGAAGGAGGCGTTGAAGTCCATCATCGCCGACTACAACACCCGTTTCGGCACCAATCACTCCATCAACGAATTCGATCTGTACTACCAGGACGTCCAGAAACGCATCAAGGACCAGCAATTCCCCAACGCCGACATGCCCAAAAAGGGACGCGAGAAAATCGACATCACCATCGTCGTCGACATGCTCCTGACCGGTTTCGATTCCAAGTACCTCAACACGCTCTACGTCGATAAGAACCTGAAGCACCACGGGCTGATCCAAGCCTTTTCGCGCACCAATCGCGTGCTCAACGCCACCAAGCCCTACGGCAACATTCTCGACTTCCGCCAGCAGCAGACCGCTGTCGATGAAGCCATCTCGCTCTTCTCCGGAGCCAAGGCCGACAAGGCTCGCGAAATCTGGCTCGTGGACCAAGCCCCCGTCGTCATCGACAAGCTCAAGACGGCCGTGCAGGCATTGGACACCTTCATGAAGTCGCAGGGACTCGCCGCGAAGCCGGAAGACGTGCCGAATCTGAAGGGGGACGATGCTCGTGCCCAGTTCATCAACCGCTTCAAAGAGGTCCAGCGCCTGCAGACTCAGCTCGACCAGTACACCGATCTGACCGAGGAGCACAAGCAAACGATTCAGGAGGTTCTGCCCGAGGAACAGCTCAAGGCTTTCCGTGGCGTCTACCTCGAAACCGCTCAGCGTCTCCGGGCACAGCAGGGCAAGACCGGCGACAAGGCCAGTCCCGCAGTGCAGCAGCTCGATTTCGAGTTCGTCCTCTTCGCCTCCGCCGTCATTGATTACGACTACATCATGGGCCTCATCGCCCGCTTCTCACAGCAGGCCCCCGGAAAGTCGAAAATGAGCCGCGAGCAGCTCATCGGGCTGATCGTGTCGGATGCCAAGTTTATGGACGAGCGCGAGGACATCACCGAATACGTCCGCTCGCTCAAGGCCGGTGAAGGGTTGACCGACAAGGCCGTCCGCGACGGGTATCAACAATTCAAGGCCGAGAAGAACGCGCAGGAACTCGCTGCCGTGGCCGCGACGCACGGGCTGACCACGAATTCCCTGCAAGCTTTCGTCGATTTCATCCTCGTCCGGATGATCTTCGACGGCGAGCAACTCACCGACCTGATGGAACCGCTCGACCTCGCCTGGCGCGCCCGTCGCGACAAGGAGTTGGCCCTCATGGCCGATCTGGTCCCGCTGCTGAAGAAACGCGCCGCTGGCCGTGAGATTTCAGGACTCAACGCATACGAACAGTAAATGAAAGCGGCAGGGCGCAAGCCCACCGGTAACATCCGGTCTCCACACAAACAATCATCCCCAAACGAAAACTCACCGGACAGCTCGCGCTGTGCCGCTCCCATTGAAGCGGCACGGCGCAAGCCGTCCGGTACTACACCACCCCAATCATGCACACCGATCCGCTCGCTTACTTCATCACCTGGACCTGTTACGGCACATGGCTGCCAGGCGATGAACGCGGCTGGATCAAGTGGCATAAAGGTGAAAAAATCCCTCAACCTTTGCTTGCGAATTGGTGTCGCGAACAAATGACGGAGCAACCCATCTTTTTGGACCAAACACAACGCGACTTGGTGAATGAGACGGTTGCCAGCCACTGCCAGATACGAGCATGGCATCTGCACGCGGTGAATTGCCGAACCAATCATTGCCACGTCGTCGTTACGGCAAACAGCCATGACGGTGAAACGGTTCGCGATCAGTTCAAATCATGGAGCACGCGAAAGTTGAAGGAGCTTGAAAGGTCACGAGGCGATGTTGTTGGCAAGATTCGCGAGCATTGGTGGACGAGAAAAGGGAGTGTTCGGCTGTTGTTCGATGAGGAATCGCTGGCAGCAGCCATCCAGTACACACTCGAAGCGCAGGATGCCGGTGGTTCCAAAGGAAATCTCTAACAATGATGAAACCGGCAAATCATGACACCGGACGGCTCGCGCCGTGCCGCTCCAATGGGAGCGGAAACGAAAGCGGCAGGGCGCAAGCCCTCCGGTGTCGCACCCACGACAACCGAGCGAAATATCCGACACCGGACGGCTTGCGCCGTACCGCTTCAATGGTCCCGCTGCTGAAGAAACGCGCCGCCGGCCGCGACATCTCGGGACTCAAGGCGTACGAGGAATAAGCGATGGCCAAGGACGACGACAAACGCACGTTGACGCCGAAGCTGCGGTTCCCGGAGTTTCGGGATGTGCCGGGGTGGGGTGACCGACTCCTGGGCGACATTTGCCAGCCGCAGCAGTGGGCAACTATCTCATCCACTGATTTGAGCGACCAAGGCTACGCGGTTTACGGTGCCAATGGTTTCATTGGTTACTACCCCGAATTCAATCACAAATTCGAGACCGTTGCAGTTACTTGCCGTGGGTCAACTTGTGGAGAAGTCACTCTAATTCCGGCTAAAAGTTACATTACCGGAAATTCAATGTGCCTCGATGAAATTGATGCCGAGCGGAATTCATATCGCTTTTTGTATCAATTCTTGAAGTATCGCGGATTTCGGGATGTCATATCAGGATCTGCTCAGCCACAGATCGTTGGAAATGCAATCAAGAAGGTTCGGCTTGCTGTTCCCGAAGTCAGAGAGCAGCAGAAGGTCGCCGCGTGTCTGAGTTCGCTGGACGAGTTGATCGCCGCCGAGGGCCGGAAGCTGGAGGCGCTCAAGGTCCACAAGAAAGGGCTGATGCAGCAACTCTTCCCCCGCCCCGGCCAAACCCGCCCCCGCCTCCGCTTCCCCGAATTCCAAGACAGCGGGGAGTGGGAAGAGACAAAGGCCGGCGACTGGTTCACCAACCGGAAAACCAAGGGCGAAGCTGGTCTTCCGATCTACTCCGTCACGATGCATGACGGGATGGTCCGCCGCGACTCGTTTGACCGCGACTTCTATGACATCAAGGACGCAACGGGCAACAAGAAGGCGTGCAAAGGCGACATTGCCTACAACATGATGCGGATGTGGCAAGGCGCGCTGGGTGTCGCTGCCGAGGATAGCCTGGTCAGCCCGGCATACATCGTTCTCGCACCGCAAAAGAACACGGTTTCCGAGTTCTTCGCCTATCTGTTCAAGCTGCCGACCTCTCTCCTGCTCTTAACGTCCCATTCTCGCGGGCTCACGAAGGATCGCCTACGGCTTTACTACGAAGACTTCGCGCGGATTCCGCTTCGTTGTCCGAGCAAGCCCGAGCAGCAGCGAATTGTCGGTTGTCTTTCCGCGCTGGACGCGGTTCTGGCCGGTCAGTCGCAGAAGCTGGCGGCGCTCAAGACTCACAAGCAGGCGCTCATGCAGCAGCTTTTCCC
>JAYTUF010000846.1:0-3672 GCA_043744755.1 Anatilimnocola sp. | reverse complement strand
AGGAACTGACCCGCGTGACCTTGCACGCCGGGACCGATGCGAGCCTGCAGTTGATTGTTCTGCGTGTAAAACAACTGCTGGCCGTTGCAGTTGCCGTTGAAGCAGAGGTAGCCAATGGCATTGGTCCGCTGGCCGCTGACGATCAAATTCGTATCGACGCCGTAAGCGATCATCGCGTGCATCGAGGCCCACGGACTGCGAGTGGCCACGTTTTCTGGACGCATATAATAATGAGACAGGCATTCGCGAATCTCTTCGCGGAGCAGAATCATTTCGGACGTGAGTTCGGTCTGGGGTAGCAGCGATTTGGATTGGCCGGGCTTGGCTGGGTCCGTCTTGTCCTCAGTCTCATCTGCAGGATCGAGAAAGAAGATTTCTTCATCGAAGTAGACTTCTTCATCGAACTTGACGAGCATGGTTTCGCCAGTCCCGCGAATAGCAACGCCGGTTGGCAGCAGTTGCACAGGTTCGCGCAGGAGCGATAGCGGTGAATTTGAGCGCTGGGCCTGGCGAATGGCTTCGTCGCTCGGCGTGGTGTCCGTTTCGGCGCCGCATTTTTCAGCGGCAACTGGCAAACTTCGGCCGGGCGTGACAGCCGGCCGGTTCGAATTCGTGAACAGCAGATTGCACGCGAGCGCGAGCAGACCAAACAGCGCGGTGAAGGAGAGAGTCGTACGAATCATGAACTAGCTTTCGCTCGACGTGATGGCAAGGCTGATTCTCGGCTGGCAATTGTGGTGCTAGCGGGAACTCTGCCGGTTGTATTGCCAGGATAGTAGCGACGAAGATCCGCCTCGCGCCACGGGTAGGTCATGTATCGGACCGTATCGCCGCCAGGCTCAGCCATCCATTAAGAAAACTCATCTCTGATTGGATTTGGGCGTCCGTCGTGCTGAAAATTCGGATATGGACTGTTAGTTAAACTGGTCCAGCCTGGTCGGCGATTGCGGTTAGCCGCGATACATCGCTTGACTAATGTTGGCGGCCCTTACCACCACCACCAACTTTCGCGAAACTGCTGCGCGAGTGACGCCGCCGGCGGCGGAGTGGGGGTGCCGCCTTGCATGAACTCCCGCCAGGCGCTGGCGCTATAGCCGTAATCTTTGCCAGTGACCGCGCGGAGCGAGTCCATCGTGGTTTGTTGCAACGCTGGATTGTTATCATCGATGGCGACGGCGAGAGCCTGGGCCGCTTGGGGATCGCGGAATTGACCGAGCGCGCGGGCGGCGACCATGCGCACATCGATATCGGTATCGCTTTCGAGGGTCTTCGCCAGAATCTGCAAGGCTTCTGGATCGGGCGTTTGGGCGAGCGCCAAACAAGCCGCGCGGCGGACATAGGGATCGGCATCAGCCGCCGCGAGTTGAATCGCGGCCCGCGATTTCGCGGTGGGAAGGGTCGCCAGGGTGCGAATGAGTTCGGTCCGCATGACCACGGACTGCTCGCGCTCGAGCTCGACAGCGAGTTTTGCGCTCAGTTGCTCCTGTTCAGCCGGAGGCAAGGATGGCGCGCGGCCCCTCAATTCGGCTAGTTCAGCAACCTTGCGATGATAAGTTACCGCGTATTTTTCGTCTTCTTTCCAATCCTTGGTGATCCAAGGATTGTAGCTCCGCAGCTCTGGAAACGGACCATCGGCGCAGCCACCGCAGCCGCAGCATGCAAGTGCCACAGCCCAATAGATTACCCGGCGCCTGGCAGCGGGAAAATGGCAGTTCAAGAACAAGTTCCTGCGCGATTTGGCCCAACCAGCACCCAGCAGCATCCCATTGATGCGACCGATGAGGGGCGTGGTTATCGCGGCTTATAGCAGTCTGTCCAGTTATGGGCTAGGTCAGGATTTTTTCGGTTGCAGGAGTGCTGGCAGACCGATCGAAGTAGCTGAATTCGCCAGAATTCAGTGGCCCCTCAACTCGTCTGAATTCTGGCGAATTCAGCTACCGGAGAACTACTTGGGGCTCACCACATAATAGCCCTGCACCGGGAGCAGCACTCGGAACAGTCCGAATTTTGGATCTTTGCCAGCCTTCTTCGCACCACTGGAAGCAGTGATGTAAAGATAGGATTGTGCTTTTGGCTGATCATCCGGTTGCGGAAACCCAAACGTGCAATTCGTCGGATCGCCAGGCGTGGCGATGAAAGCGAGGTGCTCACCGGACGCGGAGAATACATAGACGCCGGCCTTCTCACCGGTTCCGGCGGTTGCGTAGATGTTCCCCTTGGAATCGAGCGTCATGCCGTCGATGCCGCGGCCACTGACGAAATCGAACAAGATTTTCTTGTCCGCGAGTGTGCCATCTGGCTGCACATTGAACGACACCAGATGCACGTTTCCCTTGGGATTATTGTCGGCGACAAAGACCGTCTTGCCATCTGCCGAAACGAGAATGCCGTTCGGCTTTTGCACATCGCGGGTGGCGATTTTCACGTCGCTCTCTTTTCCGGGAACCGGCGCTCCGACGAGAAACACGGCTTCGAAATCGAGATCGCGCGGATCATCGCCCACGTAGCGCGGGTCAGTGAAATAGACGCGGCCCTGGCCATCAACGGCCAAGTCATTGGGACTATTGAATCGTTTGCCTTGATAGCTGCCGGCGAGTGTTTCGATCTTCCCGTCCTTTGCGCCGTTGATGCCCGTCGTGATTGAAATTCTGCGATTGCCGCCAGTGTTGGCCCCTTCGCAGGCGATTAACCGACCCTGGGCATCAAAGATCAGGCCGTTGCTGCGGCCGCTGGGATCGCGGAACAGCTTGGTTTCTTTCGTGGTCGGATCGAAGCGAAAAATCTTGGTGCCGATATCGGAGAATAGTATGGAACCATCCGGCGCGAGCGCGGGGCCTTCCGTAAACTCTCCTTCAGCCCACAGGAGTTCGAGCTTGCTCGCGACGGGCACCAGCGCCCGCTGCTTCACCGGCGTGAAGACTCCCTGCACTGGTTCTGCCGCTGCAAACTTGGCGGCCGCGATATTCTTACCCACGAGAACGCACCGCAGCCCGAGCGCGGCATTGCGAGTTTCGGGCGGAACCGTCTTGACGACCGAAGTCGCCAGGTCTTCGGCCTTGTCGCGCCAACTGCCGCCGCGAATCACCGGTTCTTTGTCCGTCGTACACCATTCCGAAAGGTAGCCATGCACATCGTACAGTCCCCAGGGGTTCGCCTTTTTCGCGCCCACGACGGGATCGTTCCCCGCGGCGTTGCCGGTGTACCAGCCATACTCGCCCAGTTGTTGGGGGTCGTCGCCAAACGAGTAAAGCGTTTTTGTTCCTGAAGCTGCCGCATATTCCCATTCGGCGGACGTTGGCAAGCGAACGGTTTGATCGTCCGATATTAGTTTGGCTTGGCGCAAGCGCTCAGTGACCTTCTCACAAAAGGCCTGGGCCTCCGCAAACGAAAGTCGTTCGACGGAGTTGCGTTCCCCTTGCCATTCGCTGGGATTGACGCCCTTCACCGCTTGCCAGAGATTCTGCGGCACTTCGTAGCGCGCGATGGCAAACGGCGTCGCAATATCTTTGGCGGCCGGGAACTTGCCGACGCCGGGCGTGAGGAGCACGAACTCGCTGCGAAAAGTTTTGAGCACCGCGAGTTCTTCACCCGCTGGTTCGGCCGCCAGCGTGGCCGCCAGGAAGAGCCAGGCAATCATCAGAGCATCCTCGTGAATTGGCAGGATAGAGTCGT
>JAYTUF010000845.1:0-14511 GCA_043744755.1 Anatilimnocola sp. | reverse complement strand
TTCCCTTCCGCTTCGAGAGTGATCTCCAATTCCGCAATGTCGAAGTCCTCAGCGTAACCCAAGTAGTTCAGCAACTGACGATACATCGACTCGATGATTTTGGCGTTTGACTTCTGGATGTCGGCTTCCTTAGCCACTTCAAACAGAATGACCTCGGTAGGCGTCTTGGCGTTGATGAGGTCTAGCAGGTCGCTGATGCGGCTATCCCCGATCTGCTGCTTAAAGAGTTCTGCGAACTTGCTGCCGAGGACGGAGCGATTCTGAAGGGCATAGCCGAGGTTCTTGGCGAACGAGCTTTTGCCAGAGCCGAAGAACCCCGATACCCAGACCCCGACACTTTCGTGGGGATCGGCGGGAGCCTCAGCGATGGCTTTGAGCAGGTGGTGGTACTGCTCACGAATACTGTCCGTGGCGACGTACTCGGAGATTTCGGCGTGTACCGATTGCTCGTCCGCTTGATCGACTTGGATGATTTCCTCGATCTTGCGGCTGAGGTCACGAGTCAGCAGGTCGCCAATGGTTTTCATGCGAGTGTCCCTTGTCTCAGCCGTAGATTTTGACCCGGTAATTGCCCAGAGCGTCTCGGTCTTTCAGTTCCATGAATCGCAGCCCCGTCGTGCCTTCGATGGAGCCGGGATAAAACAGGATCGTGGGCACCGTTGTCTTGCCGTGCATTTTGTCGAGAAGCATCGACATGTGGAAAATGCCCGGCGACATGGCCGCAACACGAGTGAGAAAAACCACGGAGCATTCCGGGTTGATTGATGCGAGCCGGTCAGCCAGCAAGTCCCAAAGCGGCACCCAAACCTTGCTCGAAAGGTAAGTCGTGACCTGCTGCTGAGCTTCGACGTATCCTCGGTCCTTTTCCAAAGCAACGACGGCCTCGAAGCCTTCGTCGTCGTCCTTCTGGTTCACCTGTTCCAACGCCGACCACAGCAGTTCCGACATTGGGATCATGTGAACCGTTTTGCCGACCGCCTCAAGCCGAGTGGCAAGCAACTTGATCTCTCGACGAAGCTCCCATTCATCGGTCGGGTTGTACCGCATGATGGCGAACGGCAGGTCGTGGTACACGCTGATCCGTGGCGGGACCGCCTTCAAGTCGCTTTCGAGAGGAGCGATGCTATCTTTGAGCAAGGACATTCGCATACTCCTCAAGGGTGTTGGCGGGAAATGTCAGCCGGGTCACGCTTCCGGCAACGTGGTACTCAAGAAGGCCACGCTGGTGCGATTCAAACAGGAATCGTTCGACGCCCTCTCTCGAAAGGAAAAATAGCTTCCAGTCAGGCAATTCCAGCAACTTGGCTCCCGATGGTTGGTGTTGCTTGAGGTAAAACACGATGTAGGCGAATGACTCCGTGGGGAGGAACGAGGGGGCAATCTTTTTGTTGACGGCTCCCTGTAGGATGCCGAAATCCCGAAGTGTGGCCAAGATGCTTTGAACCGCCCGTAACATTGTGATGTCGGACCAAGGGCGAGAGATTCTGCCAATCACAAGTTTCGCCACCGACCGCTGGAACTCCTGCACGTTGATGTCCACCAAGCCCTGTGCGTGCATGGGAACCAAAATCTCCGTGACGGCGTCGTGGAGCAACAAGTCTGCACGGGCGGAGTAGAAGTAGAGAATTCTCTCCAATGCAGCGGCGGGGAACTTTCCCCGCACCAGCGTCACTAGCGATCTGGTGACGCATTCTTCCACAAGGTATCGCTGGCGAAAGATTGCCAGAATGTCTTCAACACGAGAGCGGGACGCTTTTCCGAATAAGTTATCTCGCTGCACCCGGTCGATGTTCTCCGCTACTGAGGCAGAAACATCCCACTGGGAGAGCAGCGTCTTGGTGTCCCCAATCAAGGCACCGGCCTTGATGATCCTTGATGAAAATCGAGGTGACGCCGACCCTGAAACTCCTTTCACGTGTTTTAGATTCCGCACCGACATTTCTGATTGCGACCCTATGAACGCACGTTCGGTCGTTAAGTGCGAAATAAAGGCTGCACATAACACGAGTTCCGAATCACCCGATACTGATTGTGCCGCTTTGGCGACTCGCTACCGGGAGCCGCTTGCCTTCTTGACCGAAAAGTACAGGCAGGATACCGTTGCCGAAGGGTCCAGGCAATCGGCTTGCGAGTACGCATTATGTCGTTCGGGGAAAGAGTTCGGGAGCTTCGGCTGGAAAGTGGTCTAACCCAGCAAGAACTGGCCAATCGGCTTCGTGTCAGTGTCTCGTACATTTCTAAAGTCGAAAACGAGAAGCTGCACTTCGGTGACTATCCCAGCGAGAAGTTCATTCACAAGTTGGCCGACGCCTTGGTGGCTGACGAGGACGAACTCTTGGTGCTGACCGACCGAGTGCCCAAAGCAATTCGTAAGCGGGTGAGAGAGAGGCCGAACGAGTTTCGGCGACTGGCCAGTCTCGATGATAAGTCGCTTAGGCGACTGATGAAAATGATCGACGAGCAATGACGACAAGGCCTACTATCTAAGAGTTCGATGCGCATTTGGGAGTGACTGGCACGCAGACCGTTGCCATCGCAAGGCCGTGTGAGATGGAACGAAATCTGAATGGCGGGGCTGACCACGACACTTCTGCGACGCTATTCAAGCCAGCACGATTCCCGATTGAACTCGGACTGCCGCCTGCCGGTGAGACTCTCTTAGAGGACGCTAAGACCGCGGTGCGTCAGGAGTTTCGAGATTGCTCGAAGTGGAAACGGCTGCGATGCCGGAAGGTGAGCATCATCGCCGAGCGAGACCGCGGAACAGTTTACGCAGTCCACGTCGGTAGTTCAGTCGAGTTTGACTGGACTTGGGAAGGCGCCACGGCCTTTCGTCCTCATGCCATCGGCGATGATGGCGACGGCAGCATTGACATGGCCGATTTCGAGGATTCGCCTGTCGATGAAGCATCTCTTTGGTCGGGTGAGGTTCTCGAAGTCGATGAACGCAATGGATGTCTCTTCATCAGCCTGGCGAATCCTGAGAATCCACCCGTTCTCGGCTCGTTTCTCGTCCGACCATTCGATTTCTTGGGGACGATCGACGCCATCTATCACAAGCCGAAATTCGACTTGATTCGTGGCGAACTTTGCAACCGGTTGGCAGCAGCGGCCGGTGGCATTCATCCGCCAGTTGCCAAGAAGTCTCTCGTCGGACTGTCACACTTGCAAGATTGGTGGCAGCACTCGTGGAGCGTCCTGTGGGGGCCGCCTGGGACGGGAAAGACCTATACCACGGGGCAACAAGTGGCCAGTGTTTTGGGCGATGAAGAGGAGCGGATACTCGTTGTCTCGACGACAAACCGAGCCACCGATGCAGTCGCGCTGTCGATCGGCAAAGCGGCTCTGAAATCAATACCTGCTGCGGTCGAAAGCGGAGAGCTGCTGCGAATCGGCAAAGGAGCGTCGCTACAGTCGTTTCGCGATTCGTCGCTCGAATCCATGTTGCGCGGCACTGAATCTGAAGTGCTCAGCAAGATAGACGGCTTGTCACAGCAACTACAGCTTTTTGACAATTGGGAAGACAAAGCCCTCACCCGAAAACAGATCGCTGAGCTACGAACCGGGGGCCGGGATCAAAACAAGCGGATTTTCGTGGACTCAGCGGTTCGCGTCGTGGTCGCCACATCGTACAAAGCAATGAAATTCTTAGACGATGAGTTCGTCCTCAAGATGATTGAAAATGGAGAGGCTCCCTTCACCACCATCTTTATTGATGAGGCCGGGTTGCTGTCGCGGGCTGCCGTTGCCGCTTTATCGCTCCTCGCCAGTCGACGGGTAGTGCTCGTTGGGGACTCGAAGCAGTTGGCGCCGATTAGCCGCATATCACGGATTCTCCCGACACGGCAGGAAACCTGGCTCGCAAACAGTGGCGTCAGTCATCTGAACAGCATCGACGCCACGCCGACCGCCGTGCATGTGCTGTCGGAACAGCGGCGCATGCACCCGGAAGTGTGCAAGGTAGTCTCGAACTACCAATATGGCGGCATCCTCACGACAGCACCGGAAACTGCTCGTCGGGCTTCAGGCTTACCGAGGCTCTTAGCGGATGAATCTCGCGCGATCTGGTACGTCTTGGATGAGGAAGGAACAGACCTCGCATCCATCCGAGCGGAGCGCGGTCCAGGCAATCGAAGTTGGGTAAGGGCGATCACCTCCGAAATCCTTGCCAAGCTCTTCCATGATTCGTCGATGCGGCAATCCAACGGCCTGTTCATCTCGCCCTACAAGGCGCAGGCTCAAGCAATCTCACAGTGGCTGGCAAGTGAAGGCATTGCATCCTGGGAAGCATCTACGGTTCACAGCCAGCAGGGTTCGGAGGCCGATGTCGTTGTCTTCGATACCGTGAACGCTGGAAGTTGCAACTGGCCATTCGACGAGTGGAAGCGGCTGGTCAATGTCGGACTTAGTCGAGCAAGAGAGGCGGTGATCCTGCTTGCGAGTCGGAGCGAAATGGAGGAACCATACCTTCGGCCGCTCGTTGCATCCCTTGCACCACGGGTGTTGGTCAGGCACGGCGGACAGGTTCGATGGGAAGTCGCGAGTGGCGCCAACAAAAATCTCACGCTGAATGCGCAATCGCGATCGGAGAACAATCTCGGCGGTCAAATTGCTGATCGGAAGTCGATGCAGCCGGTACTATCTCAAGAGCAGCAACGGCTCAGCAATCTGGAACTTGATGGAAAGCCACGGCTCGTACGCGGCGTCGCCGGAAGCGGCAAGACTGTCGTTCTATCGAACTGGTTGGCCAAGACGGCAAAACGCCTGGTCGGGGAACAAGGCAGCCGCATTTGGGCTGTTTACGCCAATCGCTCACTACACAAGCTCCTCAGCGCGTCAATCGAGGGTGCATGGCAGGGGGCTGGTAACGATGCCGAGTTCCCTTGGGACAAAGTTTCTCTACTCCATGTGAAAGATGTTCTCGCCGGAATCCTGCCCAGCGTCTCACTGACAATGGACGATTTCGAGTACGAGTACGACCGTGCGGCAGAGGAGTTTCTCAACCGGCAGGATGAAGCGACGCTCCTTCCTCGCTGCCAGGCCCTATTCATCGACGAAGCGCAGGACATGGGGCCAAGCACATTGCGCCTGCTGCTCTCGCTCGTTGAACAAACTGACGAACAGGATCGTAACAGCCGCTCGGCGCACATTTTCTTTGATAACGCACAGAACATTTACGGACGGAAGACTCCAAAATGGTCCGAGTTCGGCCTCGATATGCGTGGCCGTTCGTCGATTATGCGTGAGAGTTTCCGTTCCACACTGCCAATCACGGAACTAGCCGTCAATTTACTTCACCGCCTTTCCCCGGAAGGCAGTCTGCATGACCACAGGGAACTCGTTTCATTGGGCCTCCTGGAAAAGACGGAACGAAATGGCGAGGAATGGCTGAAGGTGCGGTTCAATCAAGTCAACGGACCCAAGCCCTTCTTCAAGTCCTACGACAGCCGAGACGCGGAAATGGTTGCTCTTGGGGACCACCTTATCCGACTGATCACTCATGATGGCGTTTCCGCTGCGGACATCTGCCTCATCTACAACGGCAAGGCAGCGGTTCGTTCGCTGGAGACTAAGCTCGGGCCCCGATTAGCTCAAGTTGGCGTGGAACTCTCCGTGCAGACGAACCGACCATTCGAGCGACAGGCGAATACGCTGCTCGTCACAACGTCTCACTCGTTCAAAGGCTACGACGCCGAAGTGGTGCTGATCCCTTGCGCCGACCAATATACGACTCAGGATGGACAGATCCTCGCTGCGAATCTGTACGTGGCGATGACTCGCGCACGGTCAATACTTGGGATCTACTCGCTAAAAAGTAGCGAGGTTGCGGCAAAGCGACTCAACGCAGAATTGGAGCGGTGCATCGCGATTTTGAAATTCCCACCAGTCGTTGATCCGGGGAGCGGCGCCCAAGATGAACTGCATGACCTGCTGGAACTGATAGGCCGCCAGCACCGGAAGTGGTTATCGGATTTGCAGGAACATGGCTTTACGCAGGAGCCGATTCTCGCACCGGATGGCAGCGTGATCGCCCAGCCATTGTTTTGGTTCATCCGAGGTGGAAAGAAGTTTGCTTGCCTCCCGCCCGAAGAACAAAGGCCGAGCAAAATAGAAATGCTCGCGATGAATGGAATTCAGGTTCTTGAGATTGGCCAGCCGCTAGAGTAGTTTCCCCTTTCGCGCCTAATCATTCCAAATGGACGATTGCAAATGAGCGACGCGGAGTCCATCCTCGACCGGCCTGCGATCAGCGGTCGCTATCTATTTCCGCAGCCGCGACGCGTTGCCGTTCCGTTCATCGTGCAAGTCGACGGCGCCGAGTTGGCCTGTTATCGCAAGATCTTCGACCCCGTCAGTTTCACGGTGGTTTATTTTCACGGCAACGGTGAGGCAGTCGCCGACTACCTTCCGTGGATGGCGGATGAGTTGGCAGCGATCGGGTTGAGTTCCCTATTCGTCGAATACCGGGAGTACGGGGGTTCCACCGGTAAGGCCCGCTTAGCCGCAATGCTTGCGGACGGTGAAGCGGCAATTGCCGCGGCCGGGATCGCTCCAGAACAAGCGATTGCGTTCGGCCGATCACTGGGGTCGCTGTACGCGATCGAACTCGTTCATCGGCAACCGACGATGGCGGGCCTGATTCTGGAAAGTGGCATTGCGGACCCTGCCGAGCGCTTTCTTGTTTACGCCGACTTGGCAGCGACCGGTATCAGCGAAGCTGCTGTGATCGCGGCCGCGAAACGAGTGTTCAACCACAAGCAGAAACTAGCTGGCTACACGAATCCGTTGCTTGTGCTGCACACGGAGCACGATGGCCTGGTCGATATTTCGCACGCCGAACGCAATTTTAAGTGGGCCGCCAGCTCGCAAAAGCGACTGCTCAGATTTCCTGTCGGCGACCACAACTCAATCTTGGAGCGGAATCGGGAGGAATACTTCAATGCGTTGCGCAGTTTCGTGAAGTCGCTCGATAAGCGGTGACGGAATTGTGGTCGAGACAGGCAGCAGACACCGGCTTGCTGATTCTGAGGCACAGACGAAAATGCCGAATGCAGGTTTGGTCGCACATGGAAAACGCTTGAAGGCAATCACGAGGAGTGACGATGGCAAAGAGTCGCAAAGCCTGGGCGATAAGCCCAAAGAAGATTCCCAAGCCTTCCGTGCCTGATTCAATCAAGTTGGAATTGGAAGCCAAAACAGCCGACCAGATCGGAAGCGTCTTGAAACCGAAGCACGTTTTGCCGCCCACGACAGACCCGCAGTTCAATTACATCACGGACATCGGGGCAAAGTGGTACAGGAACTTTTTCTACTTCATCGCCACCTATGCCTGCCCTGGTCCGAACGCCCTTTCGCCCACCTTCGAGTCGAAGTTTGCCAGGATGGAACACGTTGGTCGTGGCAAGTTTGCTCTTAGTTTCATGCGTCACAACGACGAATGGTTTGGGTTACACGATGCCCTTTCTGTGGATGATTGCCTGACTGCCATTCAGGACGATGCGTGGTTCACGCCGTGATGTTGCTTGTGCTGTTGAGGTGAAACCGACTTTGTTGCGAAAGGAAACTTCGGTGGAATACTCAGAAGACGAAATCAGAGATGCGGCAAAAACGCAGGAACTTGTCCGTACTAAGCTGCTTGAGATCATGGACCTGCAAGCCGACATCGACGCATTGCTGCGGGACAAGTTGCCCACTCCATTTGGGTCTGAACGCTGGAAGAATGCCCGCCCGGAAGAACTCCAGCGAGTGGTCTTGATGACGGCAATTCAGTTTGTGCTGTTTGAGACGGTCGATTGGGTGAAGGGCAATGACAGGTTCAAGGAACTCAGCGATGAACTGCTGAAACTGATTGTTGGCCAGTGCAAATGGATCAAGGAGAAGTATCGGTAAGTGTCGCTCATTCCCCCAACAACCACTCCCTCGCCCGTTCAACCAGCAGCAACTCGGCAGCCGACTTCCGAAGCTCAAGCTGCCGCTCCATCTCCGCCTCTTCCTCGTCGTCGTAAATCGAGGGATCGAATGGTTCGGACTGCCGGGCAGTCTCCAAATACTCGGCCAACTGCCACGGCTCAAAGATCGTTTTGATTTCGGCAACGAAGGCCGGGATTTCCGCACGAAACCCGGCGTCGTCCTCGGCGGCTTCAAGAAAGTTGATGAACTTCTCGCCAATCAGGTAGGCCAGCGCCTTCTGCGTGCCGAACTCGGCCTCGATTTCTTTGGCGGCTTCGCATTGCTCGATCCAGATTTTGTGCGGGGTCATGGTGAAGTTCAGCAGTTGTCGGCCAGGAAGTATTCGTAGAGATCGGCATCTTGTGCAGGATCATAGTTTGCCAGATCGGGGCTGAACTCGGCAGTCACTCGCAACAGTTCGGTTGGGACACCCCCAGGCAAGTGCATCGACCCCCTGGAAATTCGGAACTCCTTTTCTCGGCCTCGGCATTCTAGATGGCGCTCCAGCCATTTCTCCAAAATGAAGTAAATATCTGGCTCGCTCAGCTTGCCATCGGCGGTCAGTTTGCCGTGAAGAAAGGGGATGACTACGAGGCGGCCTGCTGGCTTGAGTTCATTCATCGGTTGAACTCCTGTTGCTGGATATCGTTCATCAAGTCCTTGAACGCCTCTCGTGGCTTACCGTACTTCGCCCTCTCGCTCGGAGCAATCGCTGAAATCAACACATCGTTGAGCTTGAAGCCGACATCGTGCGGGGACAACTCGCCATCGGACAGCCACGCCTTCGCATGATTGATGAGGTCGTTCATCGAACCCGTGACCGAACGGTTCAGGGCTTTGGCGAAGCTAACCGTCCCGCTGGCTGGGACGATGAAGCGACGATAGACGAACTCTTGGCCGTCGTCCTGCATGAACTCTCGAATGCTGCCCACAACTCGCTCGATGGGGCGGATGTCGTTGGTGATGCCTTTGGCGAACAACACCGTCGAGTAGAGCGACTTTGTGTTGCTCACGATGATGTACTGCGTTCGATCCGCAACGAACAAGTGAGCCGACCAATCCGCAAACGGATTGTCGTCCAGCGGCATCGTTTTCAGCGAACCTGCCTTGATCTTGGTGCAGAGCTTTTGGGAGAGGCGAAGGATCATGCCGTTGCGACTCGCAGTGGTGGCAGTTTGGCCGCCCGAATCAGCGACTCTTTCGCCTCCCGTGAAAGGGCCTTGATCGCCAACTCCCGTTTCAGGGCCAGACTTTGGTCGGCCTGTGGCTCCTGATAGGCCAGCACGACGGGCAATCGGCTGCGAGTGTAGCGTGAAGCGGTTCCGGCGTTGTGTTGCTCCAATCGGCGGGGCACGTCATTGCTGATGCCAGTGTAGAGAGAGCCGTCCGCACACCGAAGCAGATAGACGAACCAAGTTGCATCCTGCTCCCCGTTCTTCAAGTCCGTCAGTAGCTTTAGCACCGCAACTTCTTTCGCTTTGGCCTCAACTTCTACAGTAATCTTCTTTCGCCGCCAACAATCAGGGAAGTCATTCACGTCGATGAAGTCATGGTGGCGCTCAGGCTTCGGGCCGTCCCAGCCTTCAAGCGGGCTGGAGAGATGGAACATCGGCTCTCGGTTCCAAGTCGCCAGGGCGTTTTTGGTGGCCTGTTCGACGCTCAAGCCATCGGGATTGCAACGGTGATGATGCACGTCGTACACGAGCGGGATGCCGGTGGCCTTGCAGATGGGCAGCAGATCGGCGGGCGTGAAAATCTTGTCGTCGTTCTCCACGGTCAACCGACTCCTGGCCCTGGACGAAAGCCGGTCGAGAGCTCTTACAAAATCCGCCAGAGCCTTCGCCTTATCGCCGTAGGCCCCGCCACCGTGGATGTTCACGACATCGGCCCCGACCCACTCGGCAACTTCGGCTTGGTATTCAAGCTCCTGCACCGATGACTCAACAACGTCTGGGCGGGGTGAGTTCAGGACGACAAACTGATCGGGGTGAAAGCAGGTTCGCAGTTTGTGCTTGCAGGCGAACTCTCCGCACTTCGAGAACCGGCGAACGATTTCCTCTCCTTCGGGCAAATCGCCCACGGAATAGCCGCAGGTTGGGTGTGTCTTGATTGGAAGAATCTGGCTGTTGATCCGAAAGCAGCCGATTCCGTTAGCGGCGCAGAACTGGAGCGACGCCAGCAGGGCATCGGCGTTCGCCAAGCAGAGGCGACTCAGCTTAGCCAAGGCGTCAGGCCGCTTCATTTTGCCGATAGCGGTAGCCGTCGTCGTGACGAACTTAATCGGCTGATCTCGAAACATGCAGCAGAGGCCGAGACGCATCTTGGTTCACTTCTCCCAATTCATCAGCGTGGTCGAGAATTGCAGCATGGTTCCATCCATTCGAGGTGACCAATAATCGGTGACTCCGGCATGAAAATTCGCCGTCAATAATTCTAAGCGAACGAGTTACACCGCGCCGGGGCCCATTGGTGATCCCGTACGCACACGGTCTGCTCGCACGACTGAATCCAAGTCAAAACCGCGTCATAAAAAGATGGTGACGAACCGTATTCGTCGCGGCTCCCGTTTTGCTCGCTGTAAAGGCGAAAACGGGACTGTTTGCGCCGACTGTCGCGAATGGTTGCTTTCTTTCGCTGCCTTAGCGGGTGGCCCAGCATCAGAGGAGGACGAGTGCAAAATGTCGCACGTCGTAGAAATTAAGACAGAGGTGCGTGACGCGGCTGCGATTGCCGCAGCGTGCCAGCGACTGAAGATTCCGGCGCCGATTCATGGCACCGCGAAGCTGTTCAGCGAATCGAAAACCGGCTGGCAAGTCCGCTTGCCTGGCTGGTCGTATCCCGCTGTGATCGACGTCGGCACCGGGCGGGTCGAATTTGACAATTTTGGCGGCCGGTGGGGCGACCTGGCCCAGCTCAACAGATTCCTGCAAAGTTACGCGGTTGAGAAGGCTAAAATTGAAGCCCGAAAGAAGGGGCACACGGTCACTGAGCAATCTCTGGTCAGCGGCGAAATCAAACTCACGATCCACGTCAGTGGGGGTGCTGCATGACGCAAATCATCGAAGTGATCGTCGCCACTGATGGCAAAGTGACTGTGCAGACCAAGGGCTTTGCTGGCTCGTCCTGCAAGGCTGCGTCGGAGGCTCTGGAGAAAGCTCTCGGCGTCACGCAATCGGAGAAGCTCACGGCAGAGTTCTACGCTCCGCAAACCAACCCGCAGCGACTACAGGAGGGCCAGCAATGAGTGCGGTACGACGACGCGTGCTGCGACCCGTGGCCGTCGAGCCTGCTGCCGACGCGAGTGCTATTGCTCGCTTGGCTCGCCAACGAGCCAGGTTAGCCAAAGAAAAGGCCGCTCTCAAACGCTGGATGACTCGGCTCAAGCGGGCGGCAAATACGGTGAGCGTCTTGCATCAGACGATCACGCGCCTCGAAACGGCCATTGGCAGCCACTAACCCTTCTCGCCCCGGCGCTGCCACATCTTCACATAGCCTTCCGGCAATTCGGGCTTCTCCCAGTAGTTCGGAATCGAGCGACAGTGGAAGTCCGCGAAATCGTGGGCTGCGCCAGATTGCTCATAGTGATCAAAGGCGTGCAACGCGGTAGCCACAGCGTTGCGAATGAGTGGATTGAGCAGCTTCATCTGCTCATCGGTCAAGTGCTCGCTATGGAAGCCCTCGTTCGCATTGCGAACGACCATCGCGATGTACTTCGCCATCTGCTCATTCGCTTCGCTTAGTTCTGGCTGCATTGCTTCAGTCCCATTTAGTCTGCTGCTGTTCGCGGCCCGCATTCTCTGTACTCGTGACTGAGCAACCCAGTTTCAGCACTGAGCAAAGTTTCACCAACATTTCAAAAACAAGGAGAGTCTATGACGCTTGCTGAGCGTTTATCGGAGTATGTCCGCGCCTGTTTCACGGGTATCTGGATCGAATCGCACGAGCATCAAGACGCGCTCGCCGAGATTTCTCAATTGTGCCGCGCTGAATCTTGGGCGCTCGCGACGTGGGACATCGAATCTGGCTTGGCACTCGCAGGCGGCACCACGGCTGACAATTCTGCGCCCGACCCGTTGGCGGCGATCCGCTCCATCAATGCCCTGGCCACGGAGAACGGCACGGCCGTCCTGGTGCTTCAGAACTTTCATCGTTTCCTCCAAAGCACTGAAATCGTGCAGGCGCTGAACAAACAGATCTTGGCGGGCAAACAAAATCGCACGATCCTGGTTATTCTCTCACCCGTTGTTCAGATCCCGGTGGAACTCGACAAGCTATTCGTGGTTGTCGAGCATGATCTGCCGTCCCGCGAGCAGCTTGCTGAGATCGCTCACGGCATCGCCTCGGAAGACGGCGAGCTTCCCAGCGGCGCTGATCTGGAAAGGGTGATTGACGCGGCTGCCGGGCTCACCCGCTACGAAGCCGAGAGCGCCTTCAGCCTGTCGCTGGTCCGGCATGGCCGCATCACGCCTGAAGTTCTGTGGGGCATGAAGTCGCAAATGCTAAAAAAAGGTGGCCTCGTTTCGTTGCAACAGAGCCAGCAGGACTTCACCAGCCTCGGAGGGTTGGCGGCGCTCAAGTCGTTTTGCAAACGGGCGATGCTTCAGCCGTCCCGCAATTGTCCCCACAAACGGCCCCGCGGTATCATGCTGCTAGGTGTGCCTGGCACGGGGAAGTCGGCCTTTGCGAAATGCTTGGGAAAGGAAACCGGTCGGCCGACGCTCGTGCTCGATGTCGGCGCCCTGATGGGCAGCCTGGTAGGCCAGACCGAAGCCAACGTGCGGCAAGCTCTGAAGATTGCTGACGCGATGGCCCCTTGCGTGTTGTTCCTGGACGAGTGCGACAAAGCCCTTAGCGGAGTGAATGGAAGCGGCGATAGCGGCGTTTCCACCCGGCTGTTCGGGACGCTCCTGAGTTATCTCAGTGACAAGGAGACGGATGTGTTCGTGGTTGCATCCGCCAACCGGATCGACCATCTGCCTCCGGAGTTCACAAGAGCCGAGCGTTTCGACGGCGTGTTCTTTCTGGATCTACCTGGCAAAGACGAGCGGCAGGCCATCTGGCAGCTTTACACGCAGCAATACGAACTCGATTCGCGGCAGAGACTGCCGGACGACAATCAGTGGACTGGTGCGGAAATCCGTGCGTGCTGTCGGTTGGCTGCGTTGCTCGATCTGCCAATCATGCAAGCCGCTCAGAATGTCGTTCCCGTTGCTATCACCGCGGCCGAGTCCGTTGAAAAGTTGCGGACGTGGGCCAGCGGCAGGTGTCTATCTGCGGAGCTGCCGGGCATTTATCAGAAGGAATCGGCTCAAACCGGTCCTCGCCGCCGCGTCGCTCGTAGCAATCCGGATTCATCACAGAACTGACGTCGCAGGCAAATCGTGTCCGCAATTTGCAACACGTCAGTAAAACACGCTGGCCCAGTGCGAGATCGCAAGTTACAAACAGACTTGCAATGAGTCTAATAGCGGAGTGCGTCAATGCTACGCGACATGGTGACAACTTGGGCTCGGGCCAATTGCCCGACAGTCGAAGTGCAAGAGTATCTCCTCCGGCAACTTGATCAGGCGATGCAACGCAATGTGAGTTGTTCCTTCACCATTGGGCAAAGTCTGATCAAGACCGAACGTCCTTTCATGGTTCGCTGTTTCCGCGGCGAATTTTATGCTTTTGAACTCACGTTGAGCCAGGTGGCTCGATTGGGATTGAAAGACGACGAGTTGGCTTACTCAGAAGGGGTTAGCCCGGAGCCTCTCGTATCGAATGCCGAACCCATCGTCTGCTTGCTGGATGTCGCCGTCGATCAGGCGACTCCCCTGAGCCGCGAGGCTCCGATAACGGGAACACTACGTTATCAAGCAAAGCAAGTCTTGCTTCAGCCGCTCGCGATCCGGGTGGTGTGCGAACCGTCTAGCCGCAACAGCAAAACATTGCGTCATCATTTATTTCACCTGGCACCGCGCGAGGGCGTAGTGAAATTTGTGCTGCAACCGCTCGGGAATCTAATTAACCGCGAAGGGAAGCCCTTCGTAGGCATAGTGCCACTGTTTTTTCAAATCTGGACCGAAGCCGAATTGCCGGGACCAGTCCTGCCAGAGCCGTTCAAGGGGACTGCGTTCGGGAAGACTGCTAATCAGAGGCCACGGACTCAGCCTGGAATGCCAACTCATCACTATCCGCCACTCTCCATTGATCACGACCCACAGTCGGCTGCTCAAGTTCTACGGCCGGTCAGTGATATTCGAGCCGTCCTTGTGGATGTCTCTTAATCGGACCAGCGGTCCAACATTCGATGTGCTTTGGCTGCTACTCCGCGGTCGTCGTCTGGACTAAAGCGGTTTCGTATCTCACGAGGCAGATATCGCGCTAGCCGACCGGTTGGGTCATCTTCAGTTCAATCATTCTCGGAGTCTGTCTATGCCTAAACTACTCGACGGCGAGACCGTCGAAATCCAGGGCTCAGCCGCCAAGCCCTACGTCCTCAAGAACATCGGCGGCATCTATTCATGTTCCTGTCCAAGTTGGGGCAACCAGTCCCAGCCAATTGATCGGAGAAGCTGC
>JAYTUF010000844.1:0-3678 GCA_043744755.1 Anatilimnocola sp. | reverse complement strand
CGGCCCTCGAAGTTCACCAGGCCCTCGCAGCACTCGCCCGCTGGCCCGTGGAACAGCAACAGCGAGTGACGCGGCGGCGCTGGTTGATGGGTATTGTTGGTGCGACATTGCTCAGCGGGACAAGTGTTGGACTATGGGCCTGGTCAACGCTGACAGCCCACCTGCCGCCGGTGGAAGTCACCTTCGTCAGCGATCCCGCTGACCTGCAGTTCGTGCTGCGGCGTGATGGCGAGGATCAAACCGTCAACCTGGCCGAAGTGAAATCGCTGCCATTGACGCCGGGAGAATATCAAACGCGACTCGCCGTCACTGATGCCAAGCGGAGCGTCTATCCCGAGCGGTTCGTGGTCCACGCAGACAAGCCACAGTCGATTCAGCTCTCGCTCGTCGGCGAAGTGGCCAGCCACGCCACCCACTCGCAGCCGGTGACGGGAGTGGCGGTGCTGGCCGGGACGGAACGGACGACCGTTTATTCCGTGGGACTGGATCGCGTGCTCGTCGCTTGGAACCCGCAGCACGTTGGCGAGCCAAAGTTCATCGAGCTCGCGCATGCCGCGCGCAGCGTTGCTGTTAATTCCAATGGCCACGAAGTCGCCACGGCCGGCGGCAACAAGTCGCCGCCGACGGAATTGATGATTAACCGCTGGCAGGCGACGACACTCGCCGAAGTTGATTATCCGCTGGTCGATCACACGCGGATGATCAACGCTCTGGCCTACGCACCGGGCGGCAAACAACTGGCCTCGGCGGCGGCCGATGGAGTGCTGCTGTGGAACCTGGCGTCGGGCGTGTCGTCGCTGCTACCTGGCTCCGCCGAACAAACGATCCATGCCGTGGCATATTCGCTCGATGGCAAGCAGTTGCTGGGCGTGGGTGAAGGCGGCGCGGTGAAAATTTGGGACGTGGCCGAGCGCAAGTTAATCAAGGCCTTTGCCGCGGGAGATAGTACCTTGAGAACCGCGGTCTATTTGCCCACAGGATTCGCCATCGCCGGGGATGATGGAGTGATTCGCTTGTGGACGAGAGACGCTTTGGAGCCGCGCGAATGGCGCGGTCACCGCGGCACCGTGCTGGCGATGGTTGCCACCGTCGATGGCAGGCTGCTTGTCGCGGGCGGCAGCGAAAAAGAGATTCGAGTCTGGTCGCTGGCCGAGGGGCAGACCCTGCACAAGTTCACCGGCCATCAACACAGCGTGCAAGCGCTCGCCGTGTTGCCTGGTGGGCGAAAAATTGTCTCGGGAAGTGTCGATGGCACGGTCCGCCTGTGGCAGTTGCCCCTGGTGTCACCTTGATTTTCCGTGGGTGTGTTTGATTGCGAGCCGGCGGATGTTCCTCCGGCGCTGCGTTTTGTTTTGATAATCGTGAAAGGGTTTTGTCATGCGTGTTTCAATCCCAATGAGTTGGTTCTTCGCCGCTTTGGCTGCCGTCACACTGAGCACCGCTGCTGTCCAAGCTCAGGTTAAGGCGGCCGTGCAGGTTCCCGCGAAAGTCGCTGCGGAATCGGACCCGCGGGCCGATCTCGTCGCCGACTTGGGTCTCGCCGCACAGCTCGCCGCGTTTGGCAATGGCGACTTGAATGAACTGTCAGGCTTGCCCAAGGATTTCCGTTCGCCGGAAGCGCTCGTCGCTGCCGGCACGATCATGTTGCGGGCTCATAAGCTCACGGGTGGCCAGCAAGTTGATGCCAATGCGGAAGTGATGGAAGATGGCAAGGCGGTCCCCGCCGCGGGCAAGGCCTCGACGCTGCTCGACGAAGCGAAGGCCCTGTACGACACCGCTCGCGCTCAGGCCGAAGGAAAGCAACTCGCTGACCTGGAAAAGCAGATCAAAGTGGAAATGGACAAGTTGAACAAAGAAGAGCGCCCAGCGGTCGGCGGCCCGCGGGTCATCTCGCGGACCATCAAGTCCGGCAAGAAGCACAATATCAACATTGCATTCGAGCCCAATTCCCCCGCCACCGTCGCCATGCAAGGGACCGGCACAACGCAATTCGAAGTCGTCGGCCCCCGCGGCAATGTGCTCTGGCACAGCAAGGGCGCCTGGGGTGTTTACAATTGGAACACCGGCACGGGGCGGAACGACAAGGACATCACCATCCGCGTCATCAACCGCGGCGGTCCCGACGTGGCCTACACGATTCGGACCAACTAGTCCCTTCTGGCTCCCTCTCCCTGGTACTCCGGGGAGAGGGTTGGGGTGAGGGGCCGACCTGCAAAAAGATTCCCAATATCGATTAACCCAATTGGCTAATCCCAGTCATCACTTTTCTCCACCACAGCGTGCCACCATGACGCGATTCCTCCTTGCCATCGTGTTCTGTTCCTTCGTTGCCTTCCGGTCATTTGCGCAACAGCCCGCAAACCCGCCTGCGGTCGAAGAAGACATGGTGGACGAAGTTCGCCGCGTGGTTCCGGTGTTTGAGCCTGGTTCCCACACCCGCTCGATCTGCGCCCTGGCCTTCACCAAGGACAAAGCGAAGCTGATCACCGTCGGCGAGGACTTCACGATCCAAATCTGGAGCACCGCGTCAGGCCAGCGGCTCGACATTTTGCATCTCCCCGGCTATGGCCACGAACAGGGATATACCAGCAAGGAGTGGGACGTCGCAGCCTTTTCGCAAGATGGCCGGTATGTGGCCATCGGCGGCGGGCAGAAGCAATTTTCATCCGATAAAAAGGAGACCAGTCGGGCCAAATTGGTGGTGGTCGATATCCTGCGGCGGTCCGTGCGCAACGTGATCATTCCCAACGGCAACGTATCGGCGTTGGCGTTTTCCCCCGACAACCGATTGGCCGTCGCCAACAGTGGCGACGCGACAATCATTAAGATTTTTGCGGATGCTACAGAAGCCTCCGATCGCCCACTGCGAAAACGGAATGCAGTGGTGCTCACCGATGACAAAGCGACCGAGAGCCCCACGATTTTGCAATTCAGTCCCGATGGCCAGCGACTGATTTCCGCGGTTAATCAACGGTCGTTCGTAATCTGGGACTTGAGTGGCAAGGACTCGCGAATCGTCAAGCGATTAGCGCTGCATGGCCACACTTCCGCCGCCTGCTGGTCCCCCGACGGCAAACACGTCGCGCGGGCCTGGACCATCTTTCAGCGGACGTCGCACGCCGTTGAATTGCTGACAGCCGATGGCGACGTGGTTCGTGAGTTTCAATTCTCCAAGTTCCCGGTGCTCAATCTGAAATCGCGAGCGACATCGCTGGCCTTTCACGGCGCCAATTCACTGCTGATCACCTCGGGCGACGGCCAGACTCCCGACGAACATGGCTCAGCCACGATTCGCCTCGACATGAGCACCGAGCATGCCAGCCGCCTCTTCGTTCAAAACTCGCCAAGCAAGTTTCTCGCCTTCACCGCGCTCAGTGCCGATCAGGAACTTGCCGCGACCACGGTTTCGATGGGTCTGGATGCCGTGATTTATCGGGTGAAGGACGGCAGCATCGTAGCTCGCTGTGGCGCGGCCAGCCCAGTGCCCACGGTTGTCGGCTGGTCGGCCGAAGGCCAGCCAGCAGGCTTTGCCTGGTCGGAAGTGGCCAAGCCGGGGCAATTGAATACAGCCGCCACTGATTTGCAGTTTGGTTTCGATTTGAAGAACTTCGAACCGATAGCGGAAGTCCGGCCAAACGACTTTGGCGTTGCCAGTCTGAAGCAGCGGGAATGGAGTGT
>JAYTUF010000843.1:0-3678 GCA_043744755.1 Anatilimnocola sp. | reverse complement strand
GGTACATGATCTTCTGCGGAGCACCGCCGCACTTGATCGCGCCGCTGGGCTGCGTGAACACGGCATTGCCGCCACGAAAATTGCGGAGGTTCTCCCAGGTCGAGTCCACAGTCTCGAACGAGTAATTGCTGCAAACGCCGTTCTTGCCGATGGAGTCATTCAGCCCCGGAATCCCGCCCCAGTTGATCTGAATGCCAGCCGCAACGACGAGCCAATCGTAAGTGATCTTCTGGCCGCCGCGCGTCACGACGTAGTTCTGATGGGGATGAAACTCGGCGACCGCATCGCGAATCCACTGGGCCTTACGCGGCATGACCGAGGCTTCCGAACGCTCGGTACTTTCCTTCGTGACGACTCCGCCACCGACCAGCGTCCAGAGTGGTTGGTAGTGGTGCTTGTCCGAAGGTTCGATGACCGCGACGTCACGACGATTGAACCAGCCCTTGGTCAGTCGAGCGGCGACCGTGATGCCGGCCGTGCCGCCGCCGACGATCAGAATTTGATGATGAACAGTTTCCAACATGACAGAAATCTCCACGGGGAAGTCAGGCATTGAGATTGCGAACGATGACAAACGCGGCCACCGCCAGGATGGCGACGACGAAAACCTTTTGCAGAACGGGACCGGACAATCGCCGGCCGATCCTTTGCCCGACGAACAAGCCGGCGATCCCACCGAGGACGAACAAGCCCGTGACAACCGGCGAGATCGCGCGTCCGGCCCACAGATGCGAAGCCACGCCCGCAACACTGACCAGCGCGATCACCATCAGCGAAGTGCCCACCGCTCGATGAATCGACATCCCGCTGAAGAGGAGTAATGCCGGAACGATCACGAAGCCGCCGCCCACGCCGAACAGTCCCGACAGAATGCCGATCAACACTCCGACGATGAGCAGTAAAACGGCACAGCGAGAGGTCAGGATCAACGCCCCAGCGGCGTCGCGCAGACAGGTGGGGCCATCCACCTGATAGGGAGTAGGGCGAGACGCGGTCTCAGTCGCTGGCCGCGATGCCTGTTGCCAGAGTCGGATGGCGACAATCACCATCAGTCCCGCGAACAGACTCAGTAGGAGAGTCTCCGGCAACAGTCCCGCGATCCATGTGCCAATCGGCGCTCCCAACATTCCCGCCACGGCGAACAACAGGCCCGTGCGAATCTCGACCTGCCCCAGCTTCCAACGATGCAGAAACCCCACCAGCGACGTCGCTCCCACCGCCGCGAGCGAAATCCCGACTGCTTCCCGCGTTGGCACACCAAGACCGTAGACCAGCAGTGGGACCGCGAAGATCGCGCCTCCGCCGCCGGTCAACCCCAATGAGAGACCAACCACTGCTCCAAAGATCAGACTCCACAGCAGCATCTTGAGTTTCTCCTTCCCACTCCATGCCTACTTGCCGAGCAAACGCTGCATGTCGCGCAGGAACGTCGTGACTTCACGATTGAGTTGCTTATTCAGCTTCGCGGTCAGTTCCGGATGTGACATTGTCAGTTCCTTTCAAGTCAGTGTTTGATCTTTCAGTCTGTTCGGCACGCGGAACCCGCGTGCAAGCGCCGCTCATTCAGGTCTGCACGCCGAATCGCGGCAGAACCCAGCGGTTGAGTACGATCCAGACTACGAGGAAGCCAATGACGATGAACGTGTCTCTCATGGAAATTTCTCCGTGCGAAATGATCGGTCAGTACCCCGCTTCTCAAGTTGTTGTCGTCGGCAATCCTGCCTGCATCCAGGCTCGGTAGCCGCCTTGCATGTTGATCACATCCAGTCCTGCCCGCTGCAGAATGCTGGTGGCGATGGCCGAACGGCCACCGCCAAGGCACTGGGCAACCACCGGCTTTCGTGCGTCCAGGTCTTCGATGGATTTCAGCAGCTTGCCCAGGAAGCGATGCTCCGCTTGAGCAATATGACCATCGATAAACTCCGTTTTCGCACGCACGTCGATCAGTTGCACCTGCTCACGCTCGATACGCTCTCGAAGCTCGGCGGGAGACGCAGAACGATACGCTTCCGTGCGCAGACCGGCTTTGCGGACGGCCGCGGCATCGAAATATCCACCCAGGTTGTCGATGCCAATTGAACGAAGCGCACGCAGATTCCCCGTCAGCGAACCCTCGTCAGTCACGAGATAGATCGGTCGCTCGTAGTTGACGAAGAACCCGGCCCATTGCACGAGCGATTCGGAGGGCACGTTGATCGTGGCGTGTACGTGCCCATTTGCGAACTCAGCAGCGGCACCCGTATCGACCACCAGGTGGTTTTTCGCGATGCTGATTAAGTCCGCTGGGTTCAGTGCATCGACCGGGGCCAAATCGCGAGCCAGTGCGGGACCGACTTTATTGACCCGCTTCATCACGGCAAAGTAGAAGGGCGTCTCCGGCTGATCGGCGAGGATGTAATCGACAAACGCCTGTTCGTCGTGGTATTGCAGCGCCGGATTGATCAGTTTTTCGTAACCAACCGTGCTCGAAGGGATGGCTCCCAACCCTTTGCCGCAAGCGCTACCCGCGCCGTGTGCCGGCCACACTTGCAAGTGGTCGGGAAGTTCTCGGAACCGGAGCGTCGAGTGATACAGTTGGCGTGCGCCAATCTCCGCGCTGCCCACGACGCCCGCTGCGGTTTCGAGTAGATCGGGCCGACCGATGGAGCCGACAAACACGAAATCGCCGGTGAAGATGCCCATCGGGACAGTTGCACCGCCGCCCTCGTCGGTCAGCAGGAACGAAATGCTTTCCGGGGTGTGGCCCGGCGTGTGCATGACTTCGATCTTGATCTTGCCGACATGGAAGAGATCGCCGTCTTTGAGCAACTGCGAGTTGTGTTGGCCGGCGAACCCGTATTTCCAATCCGCTGGACCTTCATCCGACAGATACAGTTTAGCGCCCGCACGATCCGCCAGTTCCCGCGATCCGGAAACAAAGTCCGCGTGGATGTGCGTCTCAGCGGAATCGACGATCCGCAGCCCTTCAGCGGCGGCCGCTTCCAAGTATTGATCAACGTTACGGCTGGGGTCGATAATAATCGCTTCGCCGCTGCGCTGGCAACCGACCAGATAAGAGGCGTGAGCCAATCCTTGGTCGTAGAAATACTTGAGCAACATGTTTGTTCTCCCGAGGGTAGAGCGTTGAAGTCATCGTCCGCGACACGCGTCCGTTTAGCCGCAACACGATGACTTCGTAGGGGATTCACAGGCCGTGCCGGGCGGCGGCACAGGCGATGTGGTTTGATTCTTGACCTGATTCCATGGCATGCGTGCAAGCATCATCCCCATGCCGCAGGTATCGGTGATCCCGGCGAACATGAGGCCAGCGCCGACAAACGCGGCCAGTCCAATCCAGTACGGGCTGACAAACGCGAGCACGGACCCGATCAGGACCAGCGCACCGGCCGCGATCCGGACTTGCCGTTCGAGCGAGATAACCTTCTTGCCGCGGACGACAGGCAGTCCCGCCTGATCCCAGGCCAGCGTCCCCCCTTCGACGTTCACGACGTTGGTAAAACCCGCCGCCAGGATCTTCTCGCAGGCCTGCTTGCCGCGACCTCCCGAGCGGCAGACGACATACAGGGGCTGGCCGGACCTGTTCCGCCCGGCGGTCAGTTTCGCGACATCGAGTTGATCGAGCGGCACGTTGCGGGCAAAGTCGATATGCACTTCGCGGTACTCGACCGGCGTCCGCAC
>JAYTUF010000842.1:0-14552 GCA_043744755.1 Anatilimnocola sp. | reverse complement strand
GTGAAGACTTGCCACTCAAAATGCACCTAAGTCCTTATTTCATGGTCGCAGCAGCGTAACTTGGGTTAATCCGAACCAGATGGGCTGCAGCCTCGTTGATGCAAATCGGATTTGACGAGAATGCGGTTCATGGAAGAGTCAAGGAATTCGATCGATGGAATTAGCGATCGGATTTTGGAACTTGAGCGAACTACCCTTGCGCAACTTGGCAGGAAAGACCACGAGGTTGCGATCCGTGGGGGACTTCGCAGAATAGCTGATGACCCCTTCGATTTCCGGCACCGAAAATAGTGCTTGTCCCAGTCGCTGTGTTGGTGCTGACGAAAAGTAGGGCGGAGGTGGTTGAAAACCTGGCCTGCGAAGCGCGTAGCCCTGCCAATCCCCGGTTAGCTCCTGAACGGTTGTCCCAAGCTTTCCGCGGATCGATTTGTGGGTGAGATCAACGACTCCCGCAAGTTTCACCCGAACCGAAATGATGATCCACGATATCCGTGACTTTGGATTGGTGATCAGTGTTCCACCGTTAAATGGAGCCCCGATTAAAGCACCTGCCTCTAGCAAGGCCACTTGGTGATTCTCGGCGAAATAGATGGCGGCGAAGCCGGGCCTCGCAACTTTTCCGGCTTGAAACCGGCTCGGGATTGTTGCCGTATGTTGGTAGGACAACAAACTTTGGTAGTGTTCTAGGCGAATTGCGCGGTACCAGGTGCTGCACTCGGAAACCAGCTTGAGCGCGGCACAAACATGCAACTTCATGGAGCCATTCCATGCTTTAGGCCGCGTAACAAGTTTCTCACAAATTGTTCTCGATTGGTCCCAATCAATTCTCGCGGCGACTTCGCGCCCAGCATCTCATGCGGCCGCTCGAGCCAAACGTCCGGGTCATCAACGACGTCCCGGACTAGCTCGAAAATATCGATCGTTTCGTCAGGGTCTCGACTGGCCGGCGGTAAGTTTCGTTGGATCATTGCATCACTCCTATCACGTAACTTCGATCCTATTCCGATTATACCCACGGAATGTTCAGCGGGCAGCAACAGTTCCGGCGCTTACAACCTGCAGTTATTAATCTGCGTTTCCAGAATCGCGCTGGCTCCCACGGCTTCGAGCTTTTCCATCACTTCAATCACTTCGTTGCGGCGGACCATGACGCGAATGGCGCACCAGGCGGGGTCTTCCAGGGAGTTGACCGTGGGGCTGTTAAAGCCAGGCGTGATCTTTTCGGCTTCGGCCAGCTTGGTGCGGGGGAGATTGTATTCGAGCAGCGAATAGCTGCGGGCGATGACGACTCCTTCCAGTCGGCGGACGACGCGGTCGGCGAGGGCGGCTTCGCGGCGATCGCTGTTCTGAATCAGCACGGTCGAGTACCTGCCGATTTCATCGAGCACTCGCAGGCGATTCGCGGCCAGCGTGCTGCCGGTTTCAACCAAATCGACAATGGCATCGGCCACGCCGAGGGCGATCATCACTTCGACCGAACCACTGAGCTGCACCAGATGCACTTTGGCCTGATGGGCTTCTAGGTAAGCACGGGTGACATTGGGAAAACTGGTAGCCACCCGTTTGCCGTTCAACTGGGAAGGTGTGGTGATGTCGCCGTCCTCGCTAACGCACAGGGCCAGCTTGCATTTGCCCACGCCCAGATCGAGCCGCGTGACGACGCCCGCTTCGGACTCGGCCAACAGGTCGCTGCCGGTGATGCCCATATCGATGGCACCCTCGGCAACCAGCACGGGAATGTCTTCCGTGCGGAGGAAGGTGACATCAATGGGCATCTCGCCGACACGGGCGAACAAGCTGCGGTCTTGCCGGCGGAAGCTGAGCCCCGCTTGCTTGAGAATCTCGGCCGCGAGTTCGCTCAAACGGCCTTTACTGGGAACGCCGATGCGGAGGTTGGACATGAGTGGTTGAAAGAATCGAGTGGATGGCGAACGGTGAAGGCGGGTTCACGTTTCGCGAAAAAAACCCCTCACCCCAACCCTCTCCCCGGAGTACCGAGGAGAGGGAGTAAGTCTTGTTAAGCTTGCCGCAAGGCCTTTTCATCTAGCCCGCTGATGCCGAAGCGGCGGGCGATTTCGGCTTCGACTTCGTCCCACTTCACATCCTGATGGGCCAGCAGCACGAGCAAGTGATAAACCACATCGGCCGCTTCGGCAACCAGATGCTTCCGGCCTTGTTCGCCCTGCTCGTAAGCCGCTTCGACCACTTCGCGGGCTTCTTCCTGCACCTTGCCGCCGATTTTGGGGATGCCGCCGTTGAGCAAGGTCGTCGTATACGACTTGGCAGGAGGGTTGCGTTTGCGGTCCTCAATCACGGCCATCAATTGAGCCACGACGGAGCTGCCAGGTGATGCAGAAGCGGAAGTGGCAACAGGATTGGGTAAGGTGGCGGTCACGGTAGTCTCGTTGCTTGCGGCAAAAATCTGCGGGAAGGATACTAGGAACCCCACGGTTGAAGTACGCCTGTTATCCTAAGTTCCGATCTCGAAAGCCGCAATGCGTGAGCGCTGTTACCCGATCATGAACGAACCCGATTACGAACCCCTCGACGTCCCCCCGCTTCCTCCCGTGCGGCATTGCTGGTTCCTGACCGGACCGACCGCGGCCGGCAAGACCAAGGTCGGCGTGCAATTGGCCCTGCGGTTGCAGGCCGAAATTGTGTCGCTCGATTCGATGGCGCTGTACCTAGGGATGGATATTGGCACCGCCAAGCCTTCGCGGGAAGAGCGGGCCGCGGTGCCGCATCATTTGCTCGATGTAGCTTCGCCGCGGGATGAATATAGCCTGAGTGAGTATCTCGATGCCGCCCATGCCTGCGTGGCGGAAATTCGGAGCCGGGGGCGAGAAGTGCTGTTCGTCGGCGGCACGCCCCTGTATCTCAAGTCGTTGTTGCGAGGCGCCTATCAAGGTCCTCCGGCGGACCGGGGCTTTCGTGAGCAGATTGAATTGGAGTTAGCTGAAGTCGGCATCGACGCCTTGCACGAACGGCTGCAAGTCATCGATCCGCTGCTGGCCGCCAAGCTGCATCCGCGCGACAAGCGGCGGATCATCCGCGGGCTGGAAGTCTTTCGCCTGACCGGGCAGCCGCTGTCGCATCAGCAGAATCAATTTGACGATGCCCGCCCCGCCGCGGAAAGTCACGTGTTTGTGTTGCAGTGGCCGCGCGAACTGCTGCATCAACGGATCGAAGCCCGCGTCGATCAGATGTTCGCCGCCGGACTGGTGGAAGAAGTGAAAGGCCTGATCGCGCTGCATGGCGAGCTCAGTCGCACCGCGGCACAGGCAGTGGGTTACCGCGAGGTGCTGGAATTCTTGAAGCTGATTCCAAGCGAGAAGAATCGCCCGCCCGTTTCGCTCGCCCAGTGCCTTGATTTCGTCAAAATCCGCACGCGGCAATTCGCCAAGCGGCAAGAGACCTGGTTCCGCAGCCTGAGCGAATGCACGTTCGTGCCGGTCGATGTCGATCATTCACCGGCGCAAGTGGCGGAGACGATCATCAGCATTGGGGATCGGACCAAAACGGGCGTAGCACGATAACGGCTTAACCTGTGGGTGATTTCTCTTGCAACGCGATCACCAAACGTTTGCCCAACGCATCCGCGATGCGACTGAGAGTGCTGATCGTTGGATTGGCGTCTACCAGGTTTTCCAATCGGCATAATGCCGCGCGCCCAATTCCGGTTCGTTCCTGAACTTCACTCAGACTCAACCCTTGAGAGTGCCGCTCCGACTGTAGCAAGTCCGCCGGCCGATGCAGTTCCGCCTCTGCCGCCTGGTGTTGCTTGCGGACTGCGCGACCCATCGCGATTATCTCGTGCTTCTCTTCGCGATCAATTGTCTCTCGCAGAATTCGCAACCGATCCTCATCTTCAGGAGATAACTTGAGATCCACTCGTTTTGCTTGGCGCTTCATCGTCTACTCCTCATCTACCTCATAGGCGGTCACGGGGACTATCGTGTCTTCATCCGCGAACTCATAGACACAAGCCAAAAACCGGCCGTTTGACCAACCGAATGCAATTGGTCTGCCGCTGGACCGACTGACTTGTATCGAAATCGGATCTTGAACAATTTCCTCGAACTCGTCTTGGCTAACGTCGTGCAGCGCCAAGTAATCAACGATTTTGTCGTTCCAGGCAAAGAAATAGAACGGCATACGATCACCATTCGAATTATGGCATTGTTGCAGTAAAAAGCAACAGTATTCGCGTTAATCCAACTTAATCTGCCGAAAAATCGGCAGATGGCGGTAGTAGACTTCCAGCGTGCAGACCGAAAGAGCGGTCATGTAGATACGGCCACCAGCGGCGGCGTGGTCGCCGCGCGGGGTCCAACTGCCGGCGGCGTGGCCGCTGGTTTCTTGCGTGGACGTGAGCACGTCGCGCATTTGCAAGTTCCAGGTGTCCCACTCTTCCCCGCCGAAGTGATGCAGCGATTGCGTGGCATAGTACCAGTAATAAATGTTCGGGTTGTCCTTGTGCGGCAAGTGACGCTTCACCAGCAGTTCCGCGCCGCGAGTGAGGGCCGGCTTTTGTTTTTTCGTCCAGCCCAGATACATGCGGCAGAGTAACGCTTCGGCCGACATCGCGGGCGTGGGACCATGCCCGGCCATGTACGCGTACTGCGCGCCGCCATCGGACTGGCAGCTATCGAGATAAGAAGAAGCTCGCAACAGCGTGCGCTCGGGCACATTCAAATTCGCGGCGCGGGCGCTTTGCAAAGCCATCAATTGCCAACCGACGACGCTGGTGTCTCCTTTGTCGCCGCCGCGCGGGCCGGGCTGATACCGCCAGCCGCCGTCGGAATACTGCGCCTTCACGATAAAGTCGATGCTCTTTTGCGCCGGGATCCGCAGCTCTTCATCGCCGGTCATGGCGAACGCTTCACAAAGCACAATCGCGGCCTGGCCATGCGTATACATGCCGGCGTTGCCCAACTCATCGTCACGCAGATCGCCGTTCTCTTTTTGGTGTTGCACCAGCCAGCGCAACGCCCGCGAAACGGTGCCTTTGTGCTTGCCCGCGAGATGCGTCTGTCCCGCGCCTAAGAAGGGCAACATCGCGAGGGCCGTGCCCGGCGACTTCGTATGGTAGTGGCCGCGTCCGCCGCAGTTGCAACCATTCACACTTTCAAAATCATCCAGCCGCCAACTCCCATCCGTCCCTTGATGCAAGGCCAGCCAGCGCAGCCCACGCGCGACGGCCGCTTCGGTCATGGTGGTGCCCCCCTCCTGCGTCACCATCTCGACCCGCAAACGTGGGTCGCGGGCCGCCAGCGCTTGTCGCACACCGGAGGCATTTTCAACTTGCTTCTTGACCAAATCCACACTCGCCATGTTGGGCGCGTCGTTATCAATTCGCAGTTCACGGGCATCTTGATTGGCGGCGATCAGCGAGTTCAATTCATCGGGATTCTTGAGATCGATCTTCTGCGGCAGCGGCATATCGAACTGGGCCCGCACATCGGGCGGCAGGACCAACAGATCACCGCCGCGCACCCGTTCGTGACTCATGTTGGCGGAGAGCAGGATCGTGGGCCCTTCGGTTTCATCCTCGGGAACCGTGAACATCGCCAGCAGCGTGAGGGCGATCAAATGCACCAGGCCGCTGATCATCCAAGCGGGCATGCCATCCACGATGCGCTTGAGCCAATCGGTTACTTCGACGGGCGCGGGCGCCGGCTGCGGACGAGTTGCGGGTCGTGGTTGAACGGCCGGACGCTGCTGAACAGCGGGCCGCCGCTGCACGGGCGCGAGTGGTGGGGACGGCACAATCGCGCGCTTCACCGGCGGCGGCGCGGGGGGCGTGATGACCGCAGTGGCAGCAGCGGCAATCACCGGCTCCCGTCGGCGCACTGGTGGCGGCGCTGGCGGCGAAACGATCGGCGCTCTCGCGGCCGGCGGCACAACCCCCTGCGGGCGCGCTTGTTGGGAAGGGGCTGGTCGGGAAGGGGCTGGTACGGGCGCGGGCTTGTGGAGCGCTGGCGGGGCTGCCACTGGTGCGACAGCCGCCGCCTGTGCTTTGGGGCGTGGCACCTGCAACAGTTTCGCGATTTCGCGCTCCTGCTCTTCCGTCAAATCAATGCTCAGCCCGCACCGCCAGCAGTCGGCGGTCATCAGCCAGATGCGAACCGACATCGGCGCTTTGCAATCGGGGCAGCCGCAGAGAATCGTTTCGCCGTCCAGCCAAAACCGGCCCTTGCCATGGCTGGCCGAACCAAGTGCGCCATTCGACGGCGGCGCAGCAGGCGCAAGAGGCAAGTCGCTAAGCGTTGGTAGCGCCGAATTCGATCGCATATCGAAGGTCGGCATTGCCGCGACGGGCTGGGTCGGCAGCGGCGCAGCATCAGCCGCTTGCAGCGGGAGAAAATCGAAACCGATCTCTCCCGCCCCAAAGCTGTGCTGCAGTTCAGAATCTTGATTCGTCTGCGTGCTCATGCCCACCCAAGGCCGGGCCGTTTCAAAAACGAACACCCCCAGCCAAATCGCGATTTGTGCGTGCCGATTATCAACACCGTATTCTAACCAGGAATTGTCAGGCAGGACAATTTCAGGGCGTCCGGAACCGGAGGTTTAGGAAATTGACGAGAAAGTTGCCCTCATCCTGTATGGAACTAAGGCGGGCAAGTATTACCGAAAGCGAGGCAATTTGGCGGTTATCGTGTCGTGAGCAATGAACAGTCTCGAAAATCTTGGGCACCCTGCATCAAACCCCAAATAGCTCATCCGTAGGCCGAGCCAGGGCCCGAAACCGCGCGGTGGGAATGGTCACCGTCTGCCAGCGCGGCGATAACACGCGGGACCAGCCGGCGTAATGATCGAGGCGGATGCCGAGGAAACCGTACAGGCCGCCGCGGAACTCGAACAGTTGCTCCGCTGGCAGCGGGGCCTTGTCGCCCACCACGTTGTAAGCAAAGACCAGCAGCGATTGAAACTTCCCAGCGAAGAGCGACTCCCAGTGGGCCAGACTGCGGAGCTCGTCGGCGGTGGACCAGTTCTTCCAGTACTGCTTGCTCGCCCCTGAGGGAAACCGCCGCCCTTTGACATCCACCAGCCAGGATCCACGCCGAGCGCCGGTCGCCGAATTGGGCGAGACGATAAAGTCGAGGCTTTTGAGCGATTGTTTCTGGCTATCCACAGCCAGGTTATTCACCGCGCCGCTGGTCAAGCTCCGCCGCGTTTCATCGACGGCGACGTACGGAATCTTGCGCCACCGCAGGTAGGCTTCAAACGCCGCTTCGTAGTGATTGTCGCGCTTAGTCATGGGCTGTGGCTCCCGGGTCGGTCAGACCGAATTCACTTCACCCGCCGCACGCGGTGGTTGAGGGTATCGCCGATGAACACGCTGCCGTCGGGGCCGACGCAGATGCCGTGGGGGCGGTCGAGCAGGGCGGCGGTCGCGGGGCCGCCGTCGCCGGTGCCGCCTTTGTTCTTCGGACCGCGGCCGGCGAGGGTGCTGATCGGACCCGTTTTGGTATCAACCAGGCGGATGGCGTGGTTCTCGGTATCGACGACGTACAGATTCTTGTCAGGGCCGATGGCGATTCCCTTGGGGCCATCCAAAGTCGCTTCTTTGGCGGGGCCGCCATCGCCGGTGAAGCCTTTTTTGCCGGTGCCGGCGACGGGTTGCCAGAGGCCATCGCTGAGCTTGATTTTCCAGATGCTATGACCCTCGCGGAGCGCGACCCAGAGAACGCCGTCGGCAATGATGAGCGCGCGGGGACCGAGGACCGGGTTCCCTTCGGCCTTCTCGCCCGCGACCGGCAACTTCTTTTGATCGCTGCCCGCGATGGATTTGATCATGCCTGTTTTGGCGTCGATCCGGCGGATGCGGTGGTTGCCGATGTCAGCGATATAGATGTTGTCGTGCTGATCGAGCGCGATGCTGTGCGGCTGCTTGAACTGGGCTTGGAGCGCGGGGCCCTCATCGCCGCCGTAACCCGCGACGCCGGTGCCCGCGATCGTGCTGATCTTGCCAGTCTTGGCATCGACGCGGCGGATGAGATGGTTTTGCATCTCCACGAACAGCATGTTCCCTGCGGAATCGAAGCGGACTTCGTAAGGCTCATTCAAGGCCGCATCGGTGGCTGGGCCGCCGTCGCCGGAGTAACCCTTTTTCCCGTTGCCCGCCACCGCGGCAATCCGGCCGGTTTCCAGGTCCAGCCGCAGCACGCGGTGGTTGCGGACCTCGGTGATATAGAGCGCGCCAGCGGCGCCGACCTCGACGCCGAAGGGATCGCCGATGTTCAGCTTCGTTCCGGTGCCGGCATTGCCGTTGTTCTCGGGCTGGCCAGTGCCCGCCACCGTGGTGATGTCGGCGGCGGAAAGGAGATTGACCAGACCGATGGTGATGCAGAATGCGGCCAGCGGAATTCGCGCGGTGTTCATCATCAGTGTTCACACTTTCACTTCGGTGACGGCGGCGGTTCATCCCAGGGGCCGCGCTTGACCGGTGCCGGCAGCGGATGCAGTTCCAATTCGTCTTGCAGCACGCGGTTGGGCGCGGCGACACGGGTGTGTTCCACTTCCTTGGCAGCCAGCACAAAATTGATCAGAAAGATCGCGACGCCGAAGAGCGTGATCAGCCAGACGGTGCCGTCCATGACCGCGGCGCGATCGTTGCCAACCTCGATCAAAGTCCAGAACCAGTTCGGACTTTGCAGCAGCGTGTATTCAAACGGGGCACCGTAGCCGGCGTCGAATAACCAGCGAAACAGGGCCTGCATCATGAGCGGAAGCAGAATCCCAAACAACAACATCACCACATAGGATACGAAGGTCCCCAGCATCCCGCCGCCGAAGTTTAGCGTCCGCAAGCCGATGCCGCATAACCGGGCCAGCCCCAAATAGGCAGCCAGATAGCCTAGGATCGTCAGCCACCAGGCCGACCACACGTCCAGCCGATTCAGCCCGCCGGAACCCACCATGAGCGAAGTGAACAGCCCCAGGAAGGCCAGCGTGAGCATGCCTCCCAGGGCGTTCAATATCGCGAACATATAACCGGTGCCGGAGCCGGGATTGAACCAGGTAAACATCATTCGCCCCAGCACGCTCTGCGGCAATTCGCGCTGCGCGCGCGGCGAAAGCTGCGCGGTTTCGCCAATCAAGAACGCCCCCGCGACGGCCCACAGCGCTCCAATAAAGCCGGACCCCACCATCAGTACTCCTTCTTCATGCCGCCTTTCCAACAGAAATCCATACACGGTCCAGCCCACGATCAGCCCTTGCAGCACCATCAGCGTGATCCGCACGCCGGTGCTCCGGTTCTCGCTAGCGAACGTCACTTGCCCGGCCGCAATCAAAATGAACAGCAGGGCCAGCGGCACATAGAACGTGACGACAGCCAGGTTCGTCATCCAGTACCAGCTTTCGTCGTAGGGCATCATCGAAGCTGAGGCCAAGATCGAGAACATCATCATGCACCAGAAGAACCCGAACAGCAGCAGCGCGATGACCAGCAGCACGCTCAAAAGCACCTGCCAATGCCGGGCCCGCGTGACGGTCGAGAGCGTGAGGGCCAGGATGCTGAGCATCAGCGAAGCGAGAAAGGTGTAGCTCAACACGATGCCGATGGTCACCACGTCGATGCCGCGGAGCAAATAGGTGAACGAGATGCAGGGGGCGAGGGCCGAATAGTAGACGATCATCTGCAGCACGCTGCTCCCCAGCTTGCCGGTGACGATTTGCCGGGCGCTGAGGGCGGTGATCGAGAGCAGGTCGAACGTGCCGTCTTCCAGTTCCGCCGCTAAGGACCGGAACGAAGCATAGGGGACGACGATCAGCAGCGGCACCGCTAGGATCAGGTAATAGCCGAAGAGCATCGCCGAGCCGAACGGCGAATAGAACACGCCGGGCAGGTTGAGGATCACGAACAGCATCGTGTAAATCCAACCCACGACCAGCAGCAGGGTGAACGTCACCGAGAACTGTTTGCTCTTCATCGCCTGGCGAGCTTCTTTCACCAGAATCGGATTCAGCTTCTCGCTGAGCGCCTGCAGCAGCGTTTCAACCTTCGGCCAAAAGTCATTGACGGCCACGGCCTCGATCACCGTGGTCTTCACACCCGGCGCAGTGTTGGCCGGGTTGGGGCCTGGATCGGGGGGCGGGTTCGCGGGACTCAGTGCGTCGCTGGCCGTCGTCATTGCACAAGTCCTTTGGTCACGGCCAGGAAGACATCTTCGAGCGAACGATTATGGCTGCCGAATTCGCAGATGGGGAAGCCCGCCTGCACCAGCTCGCGGAGCAGCGCCGCTTCGGACTCGCGCTCGCCTTGATGGGCAAAACGCACGTGCTGGCCGTTAACTTTGGTGTCGGCTACGTCGCTGCGAGCTTGCAGCCAGTTGATGAGACTCGTCGGATCACCCAGCAGGCCGACGTTCACTTCCCGCCGCGGCTGAAATTGTTTTTGAATCTCGGCGACCGTGCCGAGGGCCAGCAGTTGCCCGCGCTCCAGGATGGCCACTCGGTCGCACATTTCGGCCAGCTCGGTGAGAATGTGCGAACTGACCAGCACCGTCGTGCCGCGGGCAGCGAGTTCGCCGATCATCTCACGCAGCTCGATGCGGGCCCGCGGATCGAGCCCGTTGGCGGGTTCATCGAGAATCAGCACGGCTGGATCATGAATCATCGCCCGGCCCAGACAGAGCCGCTGCTTCATCCCTTTCGAGAGACCGCGGATGGGTTTTTCCTTGAGCACGTCGAGCCCCGTGAAGCCCATCACATACTGCAGCCGCTGATGCCGCTCGCGTCCGACCAGGCCATAGGATCGCGCAAAAAAATCCAGATACTCTTCGACATTCACATCGGCATAAGTACCGAAGTAATCGGGCATGAAGCCCAGCCGGCGGCGGACCCGGTCGGGATCATTGATGACTGAAAAACCATCGACAAACGCATCGCCATAGGTGGGTAGTTCCAGCGATGCCAGAATCCGCATGCTGGTCGTCTTGCCCGCGCCATTGGGGCCGATATAGCCGAAGACGGTGCCGCGGGGCACTTCAAACGAAACATCGTTGACCGCCTTCGTCTTCCCAAAGAAGCGATGCAGCCGGCGAAGTTCGATCATCGGGTGGTTGGAGACCATGGGGGTTCAGGTGTCGGGTGTCGGGTGTCGGGTGTCAGGTTTCGGGTGTGCGGTGTCAGGTGTCGGGTTCGGTTGTGGAGCAGTCGGGAAAGGTTGTCGTCAACTATTTGAAGTTCGGTATCGATATATATTTGTTGATTCGTATTCCTGATTTCCTGATCCCCTGACTCCTGATCCCCTGACTCCCGATCCCTGACCCCCGCTCACCAGTTTCCTTCAATCACATGCAAACTCACGTACTGCTTGGTCTTGGCAACGCCCAGCGGCACGTCGGGGGCGGTTTCGCTGATGGCTACGTAGGAGCGCGGTTCGAGCGGCTGGGCGGCGAGGTGGCTGAAGCGGGTCAGGCGGCGCTCGAGCAGGCTGCTTGCCTGGCTGGTCTGCGCGCCGCGGCCGTATTGGCCGTAATAGCGGGGGCCGAACGACCAGAGATCGAGGGGCGAGTCGTGCATGCTCTCGTCATAGCCGTCGGGAAATGCGGGCTGAAATTCGCGTAGCCGCTTGCTCAGTTCGCCGGCTGCCTCGGAGGAAGTGATCTTAGTGAGCTGCGCTGCGCCCGCCGGGATGTTCTCGCCGGCAAAGTAGTCTCCCGCGTCATCCATCACGAGCAAATAGGGCAAGGTCGCTTGCAGCTCGTTCGTCACCGGCAATTTCTCGCCCGCCGTTTTGCCGACCTTCAAGCGGGCCTTGGTCGAGGCGGCCCGCGTGACGATTGCCTGGCTGAGCGTGCGAGAAGTGATGTAGCCCCCCTTGAGCTGCTGATTGTGATCGCTCCAGTTCACGGTCCGGCGGATCAAGCGTTCGCCATTTTGCGTGACCGGGTCGTGTAGGTAGGGGACAATCACCGTGTCGTCTTGAAAGGCAAAGCCCTGGGAGGGCGCGATCGAAGCGTAATAGGCCTGCCGGGAGGTAGAGGCGACATTCCCCGAGCGTTGATCGAGTGTCGTATAGCTGCGGACCCGCGACTTGACCCCCAAGCCATCGGTGAGCATCGCATACAAGAACAGCCCGGCCGTCACCAGGAAGGCCCCGGCGGGAACGGTGATCAGCAGCAGATACAACCGCTGCTTGCGCTGCAGCGTGTAGTAGTTCACCGGGCCGATCAGCATCACAAACAGCGTGATGAAAACCAGGAACGACATCACGGGTGCTTGCCCGGTGCCCGGAATCAGAAAGTTCCAAAAGTCTTCGTTCCGCTGTTGAAGCGATGCGCCGGTCCGCTGCGTGGGGCTCCAGGCCATGCCGCGCACCGAATTCAGCATCCAGTCCCAGTCGCTCATCCTGCCGGGAAACGGATCGTCACTGAAGACGACGACATTCCCCAGGCCGGCGTCGCGGACGACAAAGGCCCACTTCTTGTCCACTTGCCGGTTGAGGTCCTGGTCCTCGTCGCTGCGTTCGGAGACGGCCGCCTGTTTGTCGGCCATCTGTTGACGGGCAAATTGCTGCGGATAATTGCCATCGACTGCCAGACCCTTGAGCAGTTGGCCTCTGACTTCCAGCGCGGGCTCGCGCCAGCCGCGGTATTTGGCTTTGTCCGCAGCAGGCCGAGGAGGCAACTGCAGCAGGGCTTCGACCCGCGGCAAGCCGGCAAACTCTGCACCCGTTTTGTAGACGATCAGCGTATGTCCCGCGCGTACCCAATCGGCGATCGCGCGCAGCGTGGCCGGTTGTTGCTTGGCAATGTCTGACAGGTCAGATTGCGAGATGATGATCAAATCGAACGACGAAAACTCAATCCAGCGGTCTGGAAGCTCCGTGGGATTGAGCACGTCGGTCTTAATGTTGTCGTTCAGTTCCTGGAGAATGTAGATAGCGTCTATTTTTTTCTGCTTGGGGTCGACCGAGACCTCCTGGTCTTGATTCGGAGTATCGGGGAACCTCCGTACCAGGTTCCGCACATCCGGCAGATCCTCGTCATAGGTTGATTTCACGCCGGTCCCTTGATTGGACTTAGAAATCTGCAGCAATGTATCGCGCTGGTTGCGAGTCGGGGCCCGCGAATCAATCAGCAGAACGCAGGGGGTGAACTCGTTCCAGTTTCGATACAGGCCCGGTGCCCAGGACAGGTGATCGCCGGAAAGGTCTTCCAGCAACCGCCCGTCTTTGTACACATCGACGACAAACGAGTGCCAGGGAGAATCCTGCGGCACCGGGATGCGGACGACAACGCCGTTGCTCCCCTGCGGCAGTTCTACAATCTGCGAGATCGAATCCCGGCTGTTGCCATAATGACTTTGAGGCTTGATGACAATCCGAAACGTCATATCTTCGATCGCGGGAGCGCGGAGCGGAATAACTTCGACCCGCACGGGCCGGTAGCCGTTGGCATCGACCCAGCGGGTATCGATTACGATCCGCACGCCGCTGGTGTTCAACTTGCCTGCCACCGGCAGCCTGCTGACGCCGCCGCTGCCTGCCTGAGATTGATGGGGTAACCACAAATGCCCGAGGCAAATGAATGACAGGCTCAGGCAGTACAGCCTCGCGCGGAATCTTCCGCAACCAGCGTCGGTGGTCAGCATTATTGTGGTTCCCTGGGGGGCACTTGTTGCCGAGGCGGACCGGCGGAGGAGAACGGATTGCCCCCTGGCGGCGGCACCGCTTTGAACGCCTGCCCCAGCGTTTGGTCCCACAGCCAGGCCAGGCTCCAAAACAGCATGAACAGAAAGAAGACCAGCGCGCTGCCCCCGAGCGTCGTACACAGGCCAATGGCCCACGGCTCAGCGCGGAGCGCGGCTTCGCGCAAGACCAGGGCGAACACGGCCGCAATGGCCGTCACAATCAGCAGCCAGCGAATGGTGAAGCGCGGAATGAGCATCGCCCGATTGTCGCATAGCGGCGACGCGATGCAAGTTGTGAGCGGTAAGTCTCTTGACGCTCAACTTCTCCGCAAGATGCGGGGAAGATTGTGATTCAGGGGCCGCAAGGAAATGGAAAGTTCTCTCGCGGCACTCCCTTGCTTACGCGACGGGCTTCCTGCGGCTTCGCCGCGTTGGGAAAGGCAATAGGCAGTGGCAGCCTATTTCCCTTTGGGCTTCGGCCTCGAGAGGAAGCCGAGCCAACTGGCGTTCTTGCCGGCGGCAGCGCCAGCCAGGGCAGGGTCGGCTTCTTTGGCCTTCTCGTCCTTGCCGAGTGTTTCCGCCAGCATGATGAAGGCCTGTGTGATACCCGCCTTAGGCGCTTGCTCGATCAAGGGCACGCCGTTGTTGCGGACCTCGACCATGGTGCGATAATCATTCGGCAGTTGCCAGAAGATTTCGCGGCCCATGGTTTCCTGGGCTTTCTTCAGGCTGATCTCGCCGCTTCCCAGGCCCACGCGGTTGACGATGATTCGGACCTTGTCCTTCAAGCCTTCGACTTCGCCAAACGACATCATCAGGCGGACGACATTCCGCAAGCAAGGTAAGTCGAGCTGCGTGATCAGCAGAATGTCTTTCGCGCTCTTGAGCGCTACGAAGTCGAGCTCGCT
>JAYTUF010000841.1:0-3688 GCA_043744755.1 Anatilimnocola sp. | reverse complement strand
CGGAGGCTGTCTTCGGTCGTCATCCGGGTCAGCGGAATGCCCGTCATCTTGCTGACCACTTCGGCAATGACCTCTTCATCGACCACGCCTTCGTTATCACGCGATTTCTCGCGCCATTCGCGGGTGATCGAATCTTTCTTCTTCTTCAGCTTGTCGGCCTGATCGCGGAGGGCGGCGGCCTTCTCGAAATCCTGATTGGCGACGGCCTCTTCCTTCTGCTTGTTGAGCGTTTCGACTTCGTCGTCGATCTCCTTCAAGTCGGGCGGCCGAGTCATCGAGCGCAGGCGGACGCGAGCGCCCGCTTCGTCGATCACGTCGATGGCCTTATCGGGCAGGCAGCGGGCAGTGATATACCGTTCCGATAGCTCGACGGCCGCTTCGACCGCATTGTCGGTGATCTGCACGCGATGATGCTCTTCGTACTTCTCACGCAGTCCCTTGAGAATCGCGACGGTCTCGACCTTGCCGGTCGGTTCGACGATGATCTCTTGGAACCGGCGCGCCAGCGCTGAATCCTTTTCGATGTATTTTCTATATTCATCAAGCGTCGTGGCGCCGATGCATTGGATCTCACCGCGGGCCAGCGCCGGCTTGAGAACATTGGCGGCGTCGATGGCGCCTTCCGCGCCACCGGCGCCGACGAGCGTGTGCAACTCGTCGATGAACAGAATGGTGTTCCGCGCGCGGCGGACTTCGTTCATCACGGCTTTGATCCGCTCCTCGAATTGACCGCGATACTTGGTGCCGGCGACCATCATGGCCAAATCGAGCACCACGATTCGCTTGTCGGCCAGAATCTCCGGCACATTGCCGCTGATCACGCGTTGAGCAAAGCCTTCGACGATGGCGGTCTTGCCCACGCCGGCTTCACCGAGCAGCACTGGATTGTTCTTGGTGCGGCGGCAGAGAATTTGCGTGGCCCGTTCGATTTCTCGTTCGCGGCCAATCACGGGATCGAGCTTCCCTTGGCGGGCGAGCTCGGTCAGGTCCCGGCCGAAGCTATCGAGGGCCGGCGTCTTGCTCTTGCTGCTACGGCCTGAGCTGGATTGCTCGCCGGAGCCACCACCGGCACCAGCGCCTACGCCTTCGCGTCCGCCGCGCTCGCTGGAGCCTTCACCTTCGAGGCCATGACCCAGCAGGTTCAAAACTTCCTCGCGAACCTCTTCGAGCTTCAGCCCGAGATTCATCAGCACCTGTGCGGCAACGCCTTCTTGTTCACGCAGCAGACCAAGCAGGATGTGCTCGGTGCCGACGTAATTGTGGTTCAGATTGCGAGCCTCTTCCATCGAGTACTCGATCACCTTCTTGGCCCGCGGCGTTTGCGGCAGCTTGCCCATGGTGACCATCTCGGGGCCGCTTTGGACGAGCTTCTCGACTTCGAGCCGAATCTTGCGCAGATCGACATCGAGATTCTTAAGCACGTTGGCCGCGACGCCGCTTCCCTCTTTCACCAGCCCGAGCAGGATGTGCTCGGTGCCGATGTATTCGTGGTTGAAGCGCTGGGCTTCCTGATTGGCCAATTGCATGACCTTGCGGGCGCGATCCGTAAATCGTTCGTACATTCTTCTTCTCCCCGCAGGTCTCGTGGTGCTGGCACTTCCAGTCCGTGAGACCTTGTGTTGAATGAGCTTCCTTACCAGTGTTCAGCCGACGATCTTCGTGGTTGTATTACTTCCGTTGGCATTCTTTACCGTCCAGCCTCTAACGCCAAGTAGCCTAACGGTTTTGTTCGTGCGTTTCGTAGGCCGGCACCAGCGTACTCGCGCAGTTCCGGCAGGTGGCTCGCAAATCTTGCCGGAACTGCGGAGTACCTTGTTCCGGCCTACTTCTAAGCTGCCTTGCTCAATGGTTGGGCTTCCAGTGTTTGAATCTTGACTAGCTCCCGCTGCACCTCTTCGCCCCAGGCCGCTGAACCGGACAGTTCCGCGAGCTGAGTCAGTGACCTCCGCGCTTCCGCCGCCCGCTTCGTGCGCCGCTGGACACTCGCGAGCAGCAGCCAGGCTTCCACATCGCCGGGCGTGCGCGTCAGGAGCGTCGTCAGACCCGTTTCGGCTTCCAGCCAGTGACCTTTCAAATATTCGAGTTGTGCCTGGCGGAACAGTGCTGTCGATTCTGCATCTAGCGGCAGGCTCTCCCGCGCGAGGGCCGCGGCCACCTTTCCGCCCGCGCGTAGCCCGGCAATCCAAAACCATACCACCACAATCCAGGCCACTGAGGGAACCGCCCAGCCGGGCAGTTGCCGCGAGACAAGTTGCGGCCAGACAAACGTTGTAATCAGGGCGAAGTTCACCACCAGCGCAAACGCGCCCGCCGTGAAAAGCCCGTGCCATTCGCCGCGCAGCCAAAGCGGGGCCAATCCCGGCCACAATTGTGTGACTGAGTGGGGGAACCAACTCGGGTTTGTTCTGGCAGACAAAGTCATGCGAAAGCGAAGCCAGCCTCCTGCGGGCAAACCGCCCCTCCCGTGGGCCAAGCGTGGGCCGCGGCATTCTATCGGCGGCGTGAAAATGCGACAAGGTGAAGTCTTGCAAGTGGTTAGGTGGAAGTTGAGCCAATCTCGCTAGCAGGACCGATGCGTAGGTCACTGCGACAATTTCGGCAGGCGTGGCAAGCCAGAGAAGAAACAAAGCAAGAACCGGGCCAAGTTTCGTAGCACGAACCCCCAGGTTCGTGCGCCAAGCACCGGCTTCAAGCTACGGCACCGCCTTCGTCACAGGCTTGAGCTGCTCGATCAGCCAGGCAGCATAGTCAGCGGTGATCGCTACGACGGGCGTCGCCAGAATCTCAGGCTGATCGTAAGGATGAAACTCGAGAATCGTCTTCTCGACGAGCGAGAACTTCTCGCGCAGCGTCTTGATGGTGCAGATGTATTCGCGGGCGGTCTCGATCCGGCCATTCCACCAATAACTGCTCTCGACCGGCCCGCTGATCTGCACGCAGGCCCCGTGGCGGCGGTGCAAAATCTGGGCGGCAATCTTATCGGCCGACTCTTTATCAGCCGTCGTCGTGACGACTTGAATGATCTCCGCGGGCATCGGCAAAACTCCATTCGAGGGAAAAACACAAGGCAGCCGTTGCTCCGCCAGTTTAGCCGACGAGCCCGTTTTGCAGAACCGGAGGTCGGGGGGCAAGTTTCTAACTTGACCCACTAGCAAGTTAGAAACTTGTTCCACGGACCATCCCGCCTATCGGTAAGCGGTTCCCGCCGATAGCTTATTCTTTATCCAGTTGCATGATGATAAGTGTCTGCCGGCGCGAGTCGGCGGTTGCTGCTTCTCTCCCTCCCACCGCGGCTGGATGCGTTTGCAGTCGGCAACCAAGCGAGCTTGTCAGGCCGCGTTTCGAGCGCCGCGACTGCGGTAGATCTTTTCCCTGGAGGTTTCATCATGACCAGCGCCGCACCTTTGCTCACCGTTTCACCTTTGACCACTCGCGCCCGGACCAAAATTGTGGCCACGGTCGGCCCGGCCTGCCGCAGCATCGAGATGCTCATCAAGCTGATTCGCGCTGGGGTTTCCGTCTTTCGCTTGAATACGGCCCACGGCAACGAGCAGCAGCGGGCCGAGATTCTCGCCGATATCCGCAAGGCGTCGGCCGAGCTTGGCATTCCCGTTGGCGTGCTCGTCGATCTGGCGGGTCCCAAGATTCGCTTGGGAGAGTTACACACCGACCCCACCGATTGCGTGCC
>JAYTUF010000840.1:0-3699 GCA_043744755.1 Anatilimnocola sp. | reverse complement strand
GGACATGATTCTGGTCGAGCGCTTGTCGCAATTGGCGGTGTTCGATCTCCGCCAGCAACTGATGCGCAAAACGCTCAATCGCGAACTCGACGCCTTCGCCAACGACCGCAGCAGCGGATTGCTGTCGCGGTTCACCGCCGATATGGCCAACATTTCCGCCGCCATCACCGCCGTCGTCGGACGCGTCTTGCTCGAACCGCTCAAGGCACTGGCCTGCCTGGTCGGAGCGGCGTTCATCTGCTGGCGGCTGCTGCTGGTCTCGCTGATCGTCGCCCCGCTCGCCAGTTATGTGGCGTTCAAGTTGGCCCAGTCGCTCAAGCGGGCAAATCGCCGGGCGATGGAAGAAATGTCGAACCTGTACGGCCGCATCACCGAATCGATCTCCGGCATTCAGGCCGTCAAAGCCTTTGGCATGGAACGCTATGAACGCCGCCGCTTTCACGAGCGGAGCAAGCAATACTTTTTCAAGTCGATGCGGATTGCCGTGTACAACGCCCTGGCTCGCACTAGCGCGGAGCTGATGGGGACCATTATCATTTCCATGGCAATTCTGGTCGGCGCTTATCTGATGTTGAATCAGCAGACGACCTTCCTCGGCATCAAGATCATGGATCGGCCGCTGAGTTCCGGTTCGCTGCTCGCCTTTTATGCGTTGCTCGCCGGCGTGAGCGATCCGGCGCGGAAATTGGCGGACGTGTTCAACTACATTCAACGCGGCCTGGCTGCTGCCGACCGCATTTATGAAGTGCTCGACGCGGAGCCGACGATCGTCGATCCGCCGCAGGCCGAGCGACTGGCGAACCTGCGGCCGGAAGTGGTCTTTGACAATGTCTCGTTTCACTACAAGCCGGGGCAGCCGGTGCTAAAGAACATCAGCCTGCGAATTCCGTTTGGCAAGACGGTCGCCGTCGTCGGGCCGAACGGCTGCGGCAAAAGCACGCTCATTAACCTGCTGCTCCGTTTTTATGATCCGATTGAGGGGAGCGTGCAGCTCGATCATCTCGACCTCCGCAAGATGCGGCAGCATGACTTGCGCGGGCGCATCGGCCTGGTCGCGCAGCAGGCGATGTTGTTCGATGATACGGTCATTGCCAACATTCGTTACGGCTCGTCCGGTGCGAGCGACGAAGCGGTGATCGAAGCGGCCACCAAGGCGCACGCTCATCGGTTCATCACCGAGAAGCTCGAACAGGGTTACCAAACGATCGTGGGCGAACGGGGCGGGAAGCTGTCGGGTGGACAACGCCAACGGGTGTTACTCGCGCGGGCGATTCTGCGCGATCCGCAGATTCTGATTTTAGACGAAGCGACGAGCCAGATCGATCTCGAAAGTGAGCAACTGATCCATCGCGTACTCGAGCAATTCACCCGCGGCCGGACGACGCTGATGATCACCCACCGCCTCGCCTCGCTGGCTCTGGCGGATGAAGTGATCGTCCTCGACAGCGGCCGGATTATCGACATGGGCTCGCACGACCAACTGCTGGGCCGCTGCGATCTCTACCGCCGGCTGTATCAGTTGGGCTTCAAAGCCGCGTAATAAAGCCGGGGTCCGCAGTCATTGGCAATTGTCTTGAACCCGCAGGGTTCGCAGCCCTTAGCCCCGGGTTGAGGCGTTAGCCGATACCCGGGGAAAACGGCGAAATAATCCCCCGATCCCGCAGGGATCGCAGCGCCGTGAGGCTGCGATCCCTTCGGGATCGGGGATGGAATATGTCTCAAGAACCAACACCGGGGCTCAGACCTGGAGGTCTGTAACCGCGTCGCGCGCGAGGGTCGTTCACTTTCTCAACCCCGGACAACAGTGACTTGGTCAAAGGCCCTAATAGGGACGAGCCGCGCCTTGATACTTGGCATCACCGAATCCGAGGATTGGATAGAAGATGAATGGCAGAAATGCCAGCCCCAGGCCAAAGCCGGCACCTTTGCCGAAGCTCTTCGCAACGTCGATTGCCACGAGGATCGCTACGACGATATTGACGCATGGAATGAGATAGAGAATGATCCACCACAACGGCTTGCCCGCAATTTCGAGCAATACGATGACGTTGTAAATGGGAATAATCGCCGCCCAGCCCGGCTTGCCGGCCTTCACAAATGTCATCCAAAATCCGGCGACAACGGCAACAAGGATGAGTACCTGAATGATGAGTACTATAATACTAGTACCACCATCGCCGCCGCCATTATTCTGAGCCAACAAACCAATATTCATCAACATCGTAAGTTCCCTCAAACAAAGACAGGAATAGAAACCCGCCGCACCAACAGCGACTTGGCAGGAATGGAGCAAGGGTACGCGAACTTCCTTCCTCGCGAGCGGTATTCTACTCGCCGCCACGATTGGTGCCACTGGAAGCTCAAAGATTTTGGTTGCCGTTCTTGGCCCGCCGTAGCAACGGACCTCCAGGTCTGTTAGCGACACGCAAAGAGGCACAGACCTGGAGGTCTGTGCCCACGCTCACCGTTTCAGCACCTCCGCCATGCCCTCGGTCACGCGTGGCGTGGCCAGGTTTTGCCGGCGATTGACCAGGTGCACGAAGTTGTCGGCGAGGATTTCGTCCGGGTGCCAGACGTAGCTGGTGTTGCGGCCGATCTGTTCGTAATAGCTATCGACTTTCTTGGGATCGAGCACCACGGGTTGCTCGTCCTTCATACGCGTTTGCCATTTGCCTGCCACCTGATCGACGACGAGCAGGCGGAAGGTAAGGTAGTCGAAAAACTTGCCCCGTTTCTGCGCGTCGTATTGCTTGGGTGTGGCATACAGAATGGGCACGGCGATCACCTGCTGGCCATCGCTGGTGAGCTTGATGAAGCAATCGAGCCGAGGCGCGTCGGGATTGGTGATGCGGCGATCTTCGAGCGCCTGCGGAATTTTTAGTTCTTCCCCCAGTGTGAAGCCCACGATCTTGTAGAGCGCCGCGCGGGTCGTCGCATCATGCCGGCTAAGAACGTGGAATAGTTCATGGGTGAGAAGTGATTCCAATTGTGGCAGCGCGTGCCGCAGTTTCGCGGCCGGCAGGATGATGGCGTTCGCCCGCGTGTAGGCCGCGTCCGCTTCTTCCTTGCCCGTGGTGCGGATCAGCAGGATCTGCTTCGGCAGCGGCAAGCGTAACTCGGCCAATTTCGGCTTGAGCGAAGCAATTACAAGTTTTATCTTTTCGTATTCCTCCGCCGGCCAGGCAGTGATCTGTTCGGCAACCAGCTTTCGCCAATCTTCGCGAGTGACTTCCTTTTCTGTTTGTAATCGCGACTGCAGATCGAACCGGCTGAGCCGGCGGGCGAAGTCGTCGTCGGCATTCAGGATTTCGCGAGCCGCTTTTTCGTCCGCGAAGACGAGGCTGGAATCGGCGGTAAGTTCCAGCGGTTTTAGTTGGGGAGCATCTTCAGTGAACCCGCTTGGTGCGAAAATCGAAGTCAGCAGGACAAGGAGCGTGAGTGCGTAACAGAGTTTCATAAATTCACGTGGCAAGGTTCAGGGTTAGGCAAGCGGGATACCTCAATTTTCACCGAGCCTCTATTATGCACTAATGGTTTGGGTGGATAAATCAGCCGCCAGGCGCTAGCCTGCGGTTCGGTAGCTGGTACCCGTTCGGAACCGCAGGCTAGCGCCTGGCGGCTGATAAGACAACCGTAATATGGCACGTTGGCCGCGACACATCTGGACGACGCTGTTCACCTACGGGGCGATTTTCGTGC
>JAYTUF010000839.1:0-3699 GCA_043744755.1 Anatilimnocola sp. | reverse complement strand
GATCGAACAAAACCCCGAGATATCTGGTGCTAGCACGAGAGCGGGCGGCCGGTTGCGCCCGTTCCAAGAGCCCATTTTGTTCCACGCCATGCTCAATGTCGTCGCCGATCTCCTTGAGTTCCGTAAGTTGTTGACAAGCGGGACATGAATGCGTTGCGAGATTTGACGGTGAACCACATGTCCAGCAGGCAGGCATGGCATGATCCTTGTGATGATTTTCAAAACTTGGCTCAAGGTAAGTCCGTTACAACGTCTTCAAATACTCCACCAAATCCCCGGCTTCTTCTGCCGTCAGCTTCCGCTCGCCTGATACTTTTTCGGGTGAGTGCGCGCCCTGCAAAACTTCTGCCAGGCTGTTCGCCCGGCCGTCGTGCAGCAGTTGGGTTTTTTGGTAGATGTTTTTCAGGGTGGGAGTGTTGAAGCCGCGGTAGTAGTCTTTGCGGGATTCCAGGCCCACTTCGTGGATTTGGCCGTCGGTGTGGTGCGGGCCAGCGTGGCACTGGTTGCAATTGGTGATTTTGCTGCTGAAGAGCGTGCGGCCACGTTCTTGCGACGGGGTTAACTTGCCGTCCTTGTTGAGAAACGGGTTGGGCGCGGGCTTTAGTTCTTGCAAGTAAGCGAGCACGGCGGCGACGTCGTGGTCGGTGGGCTGGGGGCCGTGCATGGTGTCGATCAGGCTTTTGCGCATCGCGGCGGAGAGGTCTTTTTGCCAGCCATGCCAGGTCCAGGGGCCGGTGTCGGCCAGGTGATAGAGGGGGAGGACGGTTTTGCTGGTGAAGGGAGTGCCGTCGTTGAGGGTGTCCATTTGAATGGAGTTGGTGCCACCCTCGAAGTGGCAGGTGGCGCAGCTATACCACTGATCGAGGCTGCGGCGGGCATCATAAAAAATGGTCTCCCCTTGCCGGGCCAGCGAAGGTTCCGCGGGGCTGCCGAGTGCGATTTCTTTCTTGACGGCCCGCGTGGCGAGATCGACGACTTGCACGCTGTTCGATAGATAGTTGGCGACGTAAACCGTCTGGTTATCCTTAGCGATCTTGATCCCCTGCGGCCGGCCGCCGAGCGGGATGCGGAAGAAGCGGTCTTTATCGCGCAGCACTTCGTCGGGCACATGATCGTCGCTGCCGACGGCTTTGAGGGGCAGGTCGGTGGCACGATAGACGAGCAGCTCATGCGACCCGCCGGCCGCAACGACGATCCGCTGTTCATCGCTGGTCAGGGCAAAGCCATAAGGATCGGCAATCGCCTGGCCGCGGGGATCGAGGGCCATCGCTTCCCGCCGCGCAGGACCATCGAGCCGCACGCGGCCGACGCGACTGGCCAGCACCCAGCCCTGGCGAATGTTGCCGACGTTGAGCGGAAAGCCGCGGTAGGTCATCCACGTCGTGTACACATACTGCTGATCCTGGGCGACTTGCATCTGCCCCAGATTCAGCCCCATGAAGGTCTCGTGGAACTTTTGCTTTTTGGTTTGCAGATCGATGACAGAGATGCCCCGGTCGCCACTCGCGCCGACGGCCAGCCTGTTGCCATCAGCCGACAAGGCCAGATGACGCGGCCAGCGCCCGACGCTGATCTTCTCTTTCACTTCATTCTTGACGAGATCGACAATGGCGACTTCCGCCGTCGCCGTCAGCGAGACATACGCCGTCTGGCCATCCTTGCTGACGACCACGCTGTGCGGCAGGAAACCGATCGAGATGGTATTCAATAGCTTCAACTTCTCGCCTGCGACTTGCAGCCGTTGTAACTCGCCCGAGTGATGACAGGCGATGAGCAGTTCAGTGCCATTGGGCAGGAGCGCAATGCCGGTGGGATGATCGCCAATTGAAAACTCGTGCAATACTTTGCCGTCGCTGGTGCGGACGAGCGAAGCCGTGTCGGCTGTCTGGTTGATGGTCACCAGCCAGGATTCATCGGGAGCGAGGACGAGATCGACGGGGCTGCGATCGGGTTCAGCGGCGGTTGCTGCAAAGCAAAGGAACAAGCAGCCCAGAGCGAGTAGGCGCGGGAAGATGCCAGGCATGAAGGTCCTCGGCTGGGGTTTGGAAGGTGGGCGAGACCTCTATTGTTAACCGGCGCGGGGTTGGATGCTACTGGTTGGGGCGGCGCGGGAAAGTTGGAAGGTCGATTGCAGGTCAGGCCCCTCACCCCGGCCCTCTCCCTGTCCTTCCGCGGAGTACCGCGAGTACCGAGGAGAGGGAGAAAAGACATGTCCCCCTCACCCTCTACCCAATACTCTCGCACCCTCACCCCTCACTTCGCCATGCCGAGCGACATGCCCGGGGCGGGGAGGCTGCTGTTGCCCATTAGGAATTCGTCGATGGCACGGGCGGCGCCGCGGCCCTCGTTGATGGCCCAGACCACCAGCGATTGACCACGGCGGCAATCGCCGGCGGCAAAGACCTTGGGGACGCTGGTGATGTACTTGCCGTGCGTCGCTTTGTAGTTGCTGCGCGGGTCATATTCGATGCCCAGCAGTTCGGATGCATATTGCTCCGGTCCCTTGAAGCCCATCGCCAGCAGCACCAGGTCGGCGGGATAGAACTTGTCGCTGTCCGGCAGCTCCTTCAGCTTCCACTGGCCTTCGACTTTTTGCCATTCCACTTGCACAGTGCGAATGCCCGCGACGCGGCCGTTCTCGTCGCCGACGAACTCCTTGCTCATCACACAGTAAGCCCGCGGGTCGGCGCCGAATTTGGCGGCCACTTCTTGATGGCCATAATCGGTGCGGAAAATCCGCGGCCATTGCGGCCAGGGATTGTCGGCGGCCCGATCCTTCGGCGGCTGCGGCAGGAGTTCGAAATTGACGAGGCTCGCGCAGCCATGCCGCATCGAGGTGCCGATGCAGTCGGTGCCAGTGTCTCCGCCGCCGATGACAATCACGTGCTTGTCTTGGGCGGTGATGTATTGCTTGTCTGCCAACTTGCTATCGAGCAGGCTCTTGGTGTTCGCTTTCAAGAACTCCATGGCGAAGTGAATGCCATCCAAGCCACGACCGCTGATTGGCAGATCGTTGGGTTTGGTCGCGCCGGTGGATAGCAAAACGGCGTCGTTGTCTTTGAGTAACTGCTGCGGATCGACGAAGTTCTCCGATTCCTTGTTGCCGACGTCTTGATTGGTGCGGAAGACAATTCCTTCATCGCGCAACAGTTGAATCCGCCTTTCGACCACGCCTTTATCGAGCTTCATGTTGGGAATGCCATACATGAGCAGTCCGCCAATGCGGTCGGCCCGTTCATACACGGTGACCAGGTGCCCGGCCTTGTTGAGCTGCGCGGCGGCGGCGAGACCCGAGGGGCCGCTGCCGATGACGGCGACCTTCTTGCCGGTGCGACTGGGCGGCGGTTCGGGCTTGACCCAGCCTTCGGCAAAGCCGCGGTCGATGATCGCGTTCTCGATGTTCTTGATCGTCACCGCGGGATCGGTGATGGCCAGCACGCAAGCCCCTTCGCAGGGCGCGGGGCAAGCCCGGCCGGTGAACTCGGGGAAGTTGTTGGTTTTGTGCAGCCGGTCCAGCGCTTCCCGCCAGCGGCCGCGATAGACCAGGTCGTTCCACTCGGGAATCAAGTTGTCGATGGGGCAGCCGGAATCACTCTGGCAGAAAGGCACGCCGCAATCCATGCAGCGGGCACCTTGCGTTTTGAGATGCTCCTCCGGCGGCTGGGTGAAGATTTCGCCATAGTCGCCCAAGCGCAGCAG
>JAYTUF010000838.1:0-3702 GCA_043744755.1 Anatilimnocola sp. | reverse complement strand
CAGCGCTTGACGCCCAAAAGCTGGAAAAACCACTGGAACGAACACCCCCAGCCGCTAGCAGCTTGAGAGAACGGAATTAGCGTTTTCGGCACTAGCGTCCGGTTCTCCTCCGATGAACCGTGGGCTAGCGCCCAGCGGCTGATCCTGAAAGGTTAGTCATGCGCATTCCTGGCGAGCGAATTAAACGGACGCGATTCATTCAGACGGAGAAGTACGTCGTTGCCGTCGACGTCGAGATGGTCGTCCCGGTCGATGATCCGAGCGAACCATGCTACGAATCCGAAACCGTGCAATTGCTGCGGGAGATCAAGGAGCGCGCCGAACGGGGTGACGTGGCTTGGTTGACCCAGCGGGCCAAGGTCTATGCTGCCGTCGAGGCCGCATGACAGGGAAGAAGGAGAGCCACCGAACCAGCCGCTGTTGAGCTTGTTCGTATGACGCCGGAGGGCACACGAATGGCGGAAGAGTTGTAGATGGCTGCGAAATCTTAAGCCAACGCGTGTAACATCCGCCTTGAATATTGCGCTTAGGATAAAGGTTCTTGGGTTGGCCAACTACTGGCCGGAGCAACAACTTTATTTTTTTCGGGGGTGCAAAATGGGGACACGTGATCTTTTTCATGGTGTTAGCGGGGACAAAATGGAGAGTCTCCTCAAGACCGGCAAAATGCTACCCGACAGCCAGGGCAGGCTATTCTTTGCTGAGTCTGATTTCGAACACACATTCATGCACGGCGCAGACAGAACGCGGGGTGGGTCGCTGGCCTTCAAGCTCCGCGTCGAAATCCCCGTGGGCGCAAAGATCGAGCGCCTGAGCACCCAAGGTGTACGCGATACAGTGGTCATTCGAACCGTCGAGCCGGTCAAGTTCGAGGTCCTCGAAATGTACTACCGACCGAAGACGCAGGCCGGTGAACCGGCAACCTTAACGAAAGTGGTAGGGGCCACCAACATCAAGAAGGCTCTTTCGGATCTGGCGGTGCCGCGAACAAGAACGGGCGGAGGCGGCGGAGTGGGCGGGGCGCCCGCTTCCCCAGTAAGCAGAGTTCGGCCGCGTTTTATCGCGGCCAGAAGTGCCTTTCGGTCGGGCTTTATCGGCGCTTTCAGTGCTGCGAATCTGGCTTCAATGATTCCCGACGTCATCCTTATCTTTGCCGACAGGGCAGCCGCTATGGACGCAATAAAGAATATCCAAATCAAATTCCTCAAGGCGGGTTTTGGAAGAGGGGTTGCCGCAGGCCTGATGGAGTTCACGGAAGATGAGGTGGCCTTGAACCTGATGAATAAGGTCACGAATTTTCGGGTTCAAGGTATGGGAGACGCTGCAGGTCTCCTCACGCTGACATATATCTTCCAACTAGCCGAAAACACCGAGAACTTTGCTGTGGAGATAGGATATTTGTACTGTTCCACGAAGTCAGGTGACTGGAAGAAAGAATTGCGTGCGAAGGGTCTCGACACACTATCAAAACAAGGATATCCACTCGCAACGATCGACCTATTTGACTTCCCTTTTATCAATGAACTTGCGTATGTAATTCGTTTTACGACCGACGCGATCGTCGCACCTGCAATCCGCTTCACTTGACTGAAGCGAACATGCACGCACGGATTGTACAGGCGAACTAATCCGTGTGTGCCAACGGCCGTAAGGCCCGCATGACCTGCAAGAATGGCGACGACCGAACCAGCCGCTCATGAGCTTGTTTGAATGGCGCCGGAGGGCACGCGGACGGGCGCTCGAGAAGCGGCACGTCAACGGGCGGAGTCACCGTCAACATCCAACGTAAGTGCCTTAGGCGGCAGCTCCGCTCGTACGAATCTTGTGCGGTGGGCGGGAAGCAACGCTCGTACCTACCGCGATGAAAACCCTTCGCACGCTCTGTGCATCTGTGGTCCCATTCTCCCCTCCCCCTGCTTTTCATCAAACAAGATTGATTCGATGCCGATCCTGTAGTAGCATCACGGAAACCCACCAACAAGGACGCCCGCCCATGCTCGACCTGCTTTACTCCCCCCGCACCCAGAACAGCCTTTGCAGCGGCACGTCTCGCCGCGAGTTTCTCCAAATCGGTGCCCTCGGCCTCGGCGGACTGACGCTCAGCCAACTCCTGCAAGCCGAAGCGAACGCCGATACCCAAAACCGCAAACACAAAACCCAAAAGACCAAATCCGTCATCATGGTCTACCTCGTCGGTGGCCCGCCCCATCAAGACATGTGGGACATGAAGCCCGACGCCCCGGTCGAAATCGCCGGCCCGATGCGTCCTTCCGCGACCAATGTTCCCGGCATTGAACTCTGCGATCTGCTCCCCAAGCTGGGTCAGCGGGCCGATCGCCTGGCCATCGTCCGCTCGATCGTCGATTCCCAAGCCGGCCACGACGCCCACCAGTGCTACACGGGCCACGTCCCCAGTAAGCAGGCCCCCGTCGGTGGCTGGCCACAGTTCGGGTCCACGGTTGCTAAGTTGCAGGGTCCTGTCGAAGCGTCCATCCCGCCCTTCGCCAGCCTGGCCTACACCACGACGCATGGTCCGTATAACGAACCGGGTCCCGGCTTTCTCGGCGTCGGCCAGTCTGCCTTCGGGGCCTTGGGCGATACCAAGAAAAACATGGTCCTCAACGGCGTCACGCCCGAACGACTGGGCGACCGCCGCAACCTGCTCAGCAGCATGGACCGCCTCCGCCGCGATTTCGACCGCAGCGGCAGGTTGCAAGGAATGGACGCCATCGGCCAGCAGGCCTTCGACATTTTAACATCGTCCAAGTTGGCCGACGCGCTCGATCTCTCGAAAGAAGACCCCGCCACGGTTGCCCGTTACGGCACTGGCAATACGTCGATCATGATCGACGCCAACGGTGCCCCCCGCGTGCCGCAAAGCTTCCTGCTCGCCCGCCGCCTGGTCGAAGCGGGCTGCCGCGTCGTCACGCTCAACTACAGTAAATGGGACTGGCACGGCGGCCTCAACGCCGAAGGCCGGGCGAACAACTCAATCTTTCTCCGCGAAAAGGAAGACTTCCCGATCTTCGACAACGGCCTCTCGTGCCTGCTCGATGACCTAAAAGACCGCGGCCTGTGGGACGACGTCACCGTCATCGTCTGGGGCGAATTCGGCCGCACGCCGATCATCAGCAAGCAAGTGGGCCGCGACCACTGGCCGCGAGTCAACAGTTGCCTCCTCGCCGGCGGCAGCCTCCGCACCGGCCAAATCATCGGCAGCACCGACGCCCACGCTGGAGAAGCCACCTCCCGCCCCACCACCTTCGGCGAAATCTTCGCCACCCTCTACCACACGCTAGGCATCAGCCCGCAAGCCACCCTGCCCGACCTCAGTGGCCGGCCCCAGTATTTGGTGCATGACCAGGCAAAGCCGATGCGGGAGTTGGTTTAACAACAACCGCTGATCGCCATCAAGTCGCGTAGCTTGGAGCCATGCTCCGAGCGAGCGTCTCCTTGCCGAACCACTGCACATGCAACTCGGCCGTGTTATCGCTTCGCCAAAACACAGCCACCCCGCCGATGGACACCCCGATTACCTTGTCACCCGATCTGACGGAGAGGGCTACGCACGAAGCGGCCGAGCGAGGGATGTCGTTGCCGGAGTTGGTTCGCGTAACGCTGGAACGGATGGTGACTTCCGAGCCAGCCGCTGATGCGATGTTCGCTGACACCGCCGTTTTTTCCGATGAGGGACCGACGAAC
>JAYTUF010000837.1:0-3712 GCA_043744755.1 Anatilimnocola sp. | reverse complement strand
TGAATCCTGGGCAAAACGGGCCGCTAGCACCTGAGCGGGCGGCCGGTTGCGCCCGTTTGAGATTCCGTTGGAAAGTTTCGGCCCAAACTGACATCAGTAAGGGATGCCTAACTTTCCCATCTCGGATATCACCACTGGTTAGAAAGATGCGGAAATCGTCATCCGTCATCGCGACGAGTGCGTCGAAAGCCTGGAAATCCGAAATGGCGGCTTCGGCTTCGATCAACAGTTTCTCGGCATCGGACTTTGCAGTGGCGTGCGGAAGGTCCTTATACTTCTTAAGGAGCTCGATAGCCTTTGCGACATCGCTTCCAAATTGCTTTTTGGCATCCTCGAAGACGGCCGTTGCTTCCCGTTCCGCCTGTTCGAGTTCCCTCCTTTGGCGGACCTGAGAGAGCGCGGCTTCGCCGGCCGTTCTTTCCTTTGCATCGCCGTCTTGAAGAGTTTCGACCAACCGCCGTTCGACTGTTTGGCCATCCAGCGTTGAGTTCCCAGCGATCCATTGGTTGGCTGAGGAGACGGCCTCTGAAACGCGGCCATTGGCGGTGGCGACTTTCGCTCGATGCGTCGATTGGGAATGCCAGACCATGAACGCAATACCGGAAACGGCCAAGGCGCCTACCAGCGACCACGCCGCTAGCATGGTTGTGCTGATCGCCACTCGCTTCTGCTCAACTTTCGCCACGGGAGGTCTGACCGTGATGACCGTGGAACTTTGCGGGCGCGGAGCGACGATCGGCGGTTTGCGAACTTCTGAGAGAGCGGGGGGCTGGGGCTCGGAAGAGGCATTGAACAGTCCGGAGACCCGACTTGCGGCGACTGGGTTCTGCATTCCATCTGCAATGACCAATGTTTCCGGCGTGATCTTTCCTTGGTCTACCAGCTGTTGCAATTGTTGCGCGGTGGCCGGGCCATACCACTTGTCGTTGACAAAGACGCGCCATTGCTGTGGAGACATAACGGATACCCGGCAGAGGGTTCCTGAGAGGATGAGAGTCAGGTTTTGGATTGTGCCCGTCAAAAGTCAGCTACTGCACGCGTCCGTATGGTACTGAGCAGGAATTGAGCTTGGCGGGGAGAATCAAATCAGGCCCTGACCGCTCACGCGGTCTTATATTACTCGGGGTAATCATAGTCCAAGAACAAGCCGCGGAAAACGGTGTGGGGCTTGAATTTTTGGACTAATAACTTTTTTTTGTTCGCGGCGGGTGGCAGTTGGTTGACCGCCAATCTTGCGTGGCCAGGTGTGTACTCACCCGTGTCTTCGCTGGCGTTATGAGACAAGGATCTTGGCCGAAACGCGCGGGCATGGGTCCCAGGATTCAGGTGAAAAAGATGCCTCCATGCCGCAAAACTGGGCAGGTTATTCTTCCACCGCCACGCGAGGCTTGAGTACCACGGTGGCGGTCTCGTCTTTGCCAGCGCGGCGATACTTGAGATCGAGTTTATCGCCCACTTTGTGCGGATAGACGGCGATGGTCAAGTCGCTGAAGTCGCGGACTTTTTGGCCATCGACTTCGATGATCTCGTCGCCATCTTTCAGCCCGGCTTCGTGAGCGCCGGAGCGGAAAAAGACCGAAGTCAGCACGCAAGGGCCTTCCAGGCCGGCGTTGATTCCCAGCATGGCGGTGCTGCGGCAGACGATCGATAGGGCGGGTCGATCTTTTCGCAACTTGTACAGAGCGGCGGAGGAAAAGTCGGTGCCGCTGACGTTGAGCGTGGTCAATCGCGGCAACTCGGCGATGTGGGCGAGGGCCTGATCGCTCAGTTTGGAACCGTTGATCGACAGGCTGTAGAGTTCCGGAATGTCTTTCAGCACTGCCAGATCCGCATCGGTTCCCTTGAAGGATTTGTCGAGCACGAGTTCGGCATAGGCGGCCCCTTCTTCGCCCATCTCGGCATCGATGATCATCCCCGGACCGCCAAAGCCTTCGACAGCAAACATGGCCACGTCCTCGGCCACCGCTACTTCAATTGCTTCCGCTTCGAGTACTTCGACAGGCCCTTCTGGCAAGGCGGGGCGATCTTCAAAGCGGGGAATTTCATCGGCACCCGGCGCGACGGGAAGCACCGGCTCCAGCAGCGGCGCGGGCGGGACGATGTCCAAGGGAATCGCTTCCGCCGGAAGAATTGGCAGCGGTAGCGGTGGCTCCCCGGGCTCAAGGCCCGGCGCGATCAGCCGGGCCAATAAGCCGAACAAACCGCGGGGCGCGGGAGCGGCTTCGGCTACTTCAATGACGGGTCCAGGTCCAGGTTCGTCGAAATCAATGGCAAGCGGCGCGTCTTCGATAAACGCGACCGGACCACCGGCGATCATCATTTCGCCGCCCGCATCATCCCAATTGCCGGTCAGGTTGCCGCCCAAGGTTCGAACTTTGGCAATCGCTCGGCCGTGACGGAGCTTCTGTTGTTGCATTTTGATCTCGCCCGCGACCTTCGCGAGTGCCGGCCGGCTGCTGGTCAAACGCTGGAGCGCGGCGGAGACTTGGTTAATTGTGGCTTCATCGCCGTGGATGGCGATTCGCTGCAGTGCGGTGCTGGCTCGCCAGGCGACTTCGGCACTATCGCTCAGCACGCAACGCGCGAGCGGTTCGACAGCAATCGATCCCGCGCCGACTAACTTGGCCGTGGCGGCTTCGCGCGCAGCATATGACTCGGCATCGAGTTCTTGGACCCAGCGATTGAGCTCGTCGACCGAAGGGCAGACGACGAGTTTCTCGTCCGCCTGTAACGACAGGCTCCCAGAGAGCGCTAGACCCAACAGGGTAACCAATCCAAACGCACACTGCCGCAACATCGATCGATGCCGCATGAGAAGTTCTCCCTCAACGCTGCCACTTGTTCCGCTGTCCGGATTTTCGCGGAACAGTAGCAATTCTATTCCCCTGCTCCTCACCATGTCGAGCGCGATCCGCTCCGAGTTAATGCGGAATCAGGAAAAAAATCTCCGAGCCCCCGCATAACCAGACTGCAATGGAAGCTGTCGGAGTCCCGGCTTCAGCCGGTCTTCTGACGAGGCCAGGCCGGCTAAAACAGCTGCCGTCGTGCGTTTTGGCCACTACTACGCAATCTTACGCTCGGCGCTCATGTCGCCATAAAAAATGCCGGCAACGTCAGCGCTCTTGAATAGAGCCACCAGCACTTCTTCCGACTGATTGCGGACTACAACGCTAAAGACATCCTGACCCGCGAGGGGGTGCGGTTCATGTTTCAGCCCATGTCCGCGGACGGCAATGACTCGACCGTCCTTCAACAAAACGGTGAATTCTCTCAGGCCGTCACTGACTTCCTCGCCGTCAACGTATTCGGCAATGACCCTCGTTCGAACCGCTTCGCTACGCCCGAAGGGAAGATCGGTCGTAACTTCGGCTTCGTCAACAAAATCGCCGATGAATCGACAACCAACTTCGGCGTTTACGTGGTTCGTCATGGTCTCACCTCAGAAGCAGCGGCTGCTGCGCAATTATCTGTTCATTGTACCAGAACTGAACCCAATACAGCCCAGGTTCTGGAAACAGGCAATTGCGGATGCGGAATGTGAAACCAACAACTTCGAGCGGCTCGGTCCCCAATGGAATCGTGCGCGTTCGGGTACGAAACCCCATCGATTCCGATTCCGAATGATGGATTTCGATGCGCCCCTCCGCACTCCCACGGCACTCAGTTAGCTGGAGAAAAACGCATAACTCCCGGTAGCGCAGGGGAAATGGGG
>JAYTUF010000836.1:0-3714 GCA_043744755.1 Anatilimnocola sp. | reverse complement strand
TGTTGGGCAAGGAGTGGGTCGCGCACGATCTGGCCCATTACTTGACGCCTGATTTCACGGGTGAATATCTCGATCGTTACACCTCGCGCCAGCCCAAGCCGACGATGCCCTTGTATCATCTGGTCGGCGCGCTCGATCCGCTCTTGGAAGCCGATATTGCCAAGCGTTTAAACGATGGCCTGCCCGAGACGCTGGGCGAGTGGATCACGCACGATGGCCTGACGCATCTTAAAATCAAACTCAATGGCGACAACCTGGCTTGGGATGTCGAGCGGGTCGTCAACGTCGAAGCCGCAGCGGTTCCCGCCCAGCAAACGCGAGGTTGCCAACAATGGAACTACTCGCTCGATTTCAACGAGAAGTGTGCCAATGTCGAGTACCTGCTCGAGTTCTTGAAGATCGTCGAGGAGCGTTCACCGGCAGCGCTCGGCCGCGTGCAGTACATCGAACAGCCCACGCATCGCGATTTGCACTTGCATCCGGAAAACCGCATGCACCAGGCGGCCGCGATCAAGCCGGTCGTCATTGACGAATCGCTGATCGACCTGGAAAGCCTGCATCTCGCCCGCGAGCAAGGCTACAGCGGCGTGGCCCTCAAGGCCTGCAAGGGACACACCGAGGCCCTGCTGATGGGCGCGGCTGCTCAGAAATATGGCATGTTCCTGTGCGTGCAAGACTTGAGCTGCCCCGGTTTCTCGTTCCTGCACTCCGCGAGTCTCGCCGCCCGCATCCCGACGATTGTCGCCATCGAAGGGAATAGCCGGCAGTATTGCCCCGCCGGAAATCGGGGCTGGAACGAAAAGTTCCCCGGCATGTTCAGGCTGCAGGAAGGGACGGTTGCGACCAGAGAACTGACGGGCAACGGTTTGGGATTTTGATTAGAATTCAGTACACCGGTGGCCCGACGCGTAAGCGAGGAAGACCTATACGGATATTATGCCCGCTTTTCCAAATGGCCCGCCCGGTTGGCCCTTGCCCGACGATGAGGTCCGCGCGGCGTTGCTTGCCTGCTACGCCAGCGGCGATTGGGGCCGGTATGGGGGCGCCAATTCCACCGCGCTCGTTGACGCGCTCTGCGAACAATTTTCCAGTACACAGGCGATTCTCTGTTCTTCCGGCACTATCGCAGTGGAACTCGCGCTGCGCGGTCTGAAGGTCGGCCCCGGCGATGAAGTTATCCTGGCCGGATACGATTTCCCCGGCAACTTCCGCGCGATCGAAGCCGTCGGCGCTCGGCCCGTGCTGGTCGATGTGGGCGAGAATTCTTGGACGATTAATCCGCAGTTACTCGCCGCCGCCGTTTCGTCGATTACGAAAGCGGTGATCGTTTCGCACTTGCATGGCAACTTAGCGGACATGCGGACGATCTGTCCACTTGCGCACGATCTTGGTTTGAAAGTGCTGGAAGACACCTGCCAGGTGCCGGGGGCGATCATCGACGGCAGACCAGCCGGCAGCTGCGGCGATGTGGGCGTCCTCAGTTTCGGCGGCAGCAAATTGCTCACTGCCGGCCGGGGGGGCGCGATATTGACGTCGCAAGCCGAGATCGCCCAGCGAATTCGCGTCTTCAGCGATCGCGGCAACGAAGCTTTTCCGCTCAGTGAGCTACAGGCAGCCGTTTTATTGCCACAGTTAAAGAAACTGCCAGAGCGGACGCTCATCCGCCAGCAAAATGTGGGGAGACTGCAAGCACAATTGCAAGACCTCCGGCTCTTAAGAGCCGCGCACGAAGTAAGCGGGAACGACTTATCTGCCTACTACAAACTCGCCTGGCGATACCTACCAGCAATTGGCGATACGCGGACCGATTGCAGTCACCCGTCCCGGGATGAACTGATCTGCCGTTTGCAGAAAGAGGGCATCGGGCTCGATGCTGGTTTTCGCGGCTTCCATAAACGGAGCGCGAATCGTTGCCGACTGGCAGGCAACGTAAAACATAGTCAATCCGCGGCGGAAGCTACCCTGCTCTTGCATCACCCTATTTTGTTAGAAGATGCGACGAGAATTGATCTATTAGCGGCACGAATGCGAGCAGCCATTGATCACAATGCAGACCCCAAAGCTACAGGCACCACGCGTCAATGACAGGTGGGTGAGTGCCTGTGAGGGAGAGTCCAGTTAATTACTTCGCCAACCGCGGCACGGCAAATTCACCGGCGTGACGGTCTTGATGCACGGCGAGTCGTGCGACGGCGGGGTCAGAACCCGAACCGGTAAGTGTCTCGCGTTGGGGTTGCAGTTCGCCGCGGACGATGCGCACATCGTCCGGGGCTTCAATGCCAATGGTCACGCGGTTGCCAGCCACTCGGCTGATGACTACCGTGATATTGCCACCGATCACCAACCGTTCGCCAACTTTGCGACTGAGTACGAGCATGACTTTGTCCTCCTTGAATGGGTTTCGCCTCGTGCGAAGCGTTCCCTCGGCTTAGAAACCCGTTACAGCCCCCCGGCTGCCTGTCACTTCTGTAGACAGTGTAACTTTGAGAATGGTTCGAGATTGCAAAGCGCGGGCCACTGCTCATAACTTAAAAGAAAATCGTCCCGAGCCGCGAGAAACGTAACAATTGCGGTTTACGACGTTCGACAATTCCCCTAAACCGCGCAGTTCTGCGCCATTGCGGTCCACCTAGGACATTGTTGCGGCTTACAAGAAGCTCAAATTGAGACGGCCGTCTCAATCTGGGAAACGGGCGCAAACCTCGCCTGGTCGAAGAACCACCAGCTTGATCGCCGTCCGATCAATACTCCCGGGAAGTTTTTCAGTAAGGAGAGTTTCCACCGTTAGAGGCGGCCAAGTTGCCCGACAGCGTTGGACGCCGGAGCCAAGCCAGCCCTAAAAACTGATTCGCATTGTCTCCCTGAATCGGCTACCCTTGCAAGCATCATGCCAGCATGGGCGTGGTAATGGTCATCTTCTCCGCCATGAGTAACTTTCGATGCCTACGACGCCAAAATATATGTTTCCATCCCTGGCCCTGCTGCTCTGCTATGCGCCGCTCTGGGCCCAGCCAGCCGCGGCACCGAAGGAGGCAGAGGAGCTGCTGAAGCAGGCCACCCGGGCTTCGCAATTGGGCGATCGCCAGCAGGCGATCAATTTGCTGACGGAATTGATTCAGCAGGAACCCAAGCAGGCTCTCGCTTACTATCTGCGCGGGCGGGAGAATTATTGCGTCGGCAATGTCAAAAAATCGGTGGCCGATTTTGATAAGTATGTCGAGCTGGATCCAAAAGCAGAATCGCGGCAATGGGAGCGAGGCATTTCCTATTATTATGCCGGCCAGTATGAGAAAGGGGCCAAGCAATTCGAGCTCTATCAGACCTATCATAATCAAGACGTCGAAAACTCGGTGTGGCGGTTCTTGTGTGTGGCCGCCAAGGAAGGGATCGAACCGGCACAGAAAAACATGCTTCCCATTGAGAACGATTCCCGCGTCCCCATGATGCAGATTTATGATTTGTACCGCGGCAAGCTTAAGCCAGAGGATGTTATGAAAGCCGTCGAGGCCGGCAACCCGCCAGCGGAAGCGAAGAATTTCCGTCTCTTCTATGCTCATTTGTATTTAGGCCTCTGGTATCAAGCGTCCGACAAGCGAGACTTAGCCAAGAAGCACATTCTCGAAGCCGAAAAGCATAAGATTGGGCATTACATGTGGGATGTCGCACACGTGCATGCCGATTTGTTCCGCGCGGAGGAGAAGGGCAAGTAACGGG
>JAYTUF010000835.1:0-3716 GCA_043744755.1 Anatilimnocola sp. | reverse complement strand
TTTCGCTCCGCGAAAGAACGTGCTTTCGCGGAGCGAAAGACGACTTTAATGATTCCACGAAAACTCGGTGCTGTTGACGAGTACCCAGTACAGATCTTCCAGCGACCGCCGACGATCTTCACCACGGGCGTCGGCCAGGCGCCGCACGAAGAGTTCCTTCTCGGCCGGCGTCGCGCGGCGCGTCAGCACTGCTAGGTAAGCGGCGTCAATCGCGGACTCCGCATTAGGTGTCACCAGGACAATCCGCGTGGCAGCGTTGGTGATGAAGTTCTCGGTCGTCCGCTCTTTCACCAATTCGCCGTTCATCAAGAGCAGCCGCTGCGGAATGGTGCCGCCGCGATCGGTGAATTCGTCTTCTCCCAAGTCGCCGTAGCGGCGGACAAACTCGGTGTTCTGCGCATTTCTCGCGAGCAGCCAGATGATATGGGCGTTCTGTTCATCGAGCGTATTGAGCGAAGCCGACTGAATCATCGCGCCGGCCATCTGCTGGGGTTGCAATCGAGAGAGAGGAAACGCAGCCCAGGTCGCTTCGTGCCGCGGAGTGATTTCAAAATCGGCGAGACTTCCGCGCTGGAAGGCCTCGCTGGCGGCAATCAAGCGGAAGAGCCGATGCAGGTCGTGGCCATGCTGGACGAAGTCTTGGGCAAGCACTTCGAGCCCGGGTGGATAGGTGCCATGCAAGGGAATTTCGTCGATGGGTTCGATGAGCGGCCGGCCGCAGACGATGGCCCAGATGCGATTGACGATTGCGCGGGCGAAGGGCTTGTTCTCCGGATGCGTCGCCCACCGCGCGAGTTGCTCGCGGCGAGTGCCGCCCCCCGCGAGCAGATCGCTTCGGTAGGGCGCGGCTACCGGCACGGCTTCTTCCTGCTCTGCCTTCAGATACTTGAAGCGATAGCTGTCGGACGATTCTTGTACGCCCGATAAGCTGAGGCGGGCCGGTGCGAAGAAGGCAGCCAGTTGATGAAAGTCGGATTGCTTACTCGCCCGTGGAACTCCTTCATCGCCCAGAAAGTTGGTCCCCAAGTTATCGTCGTGACATTGCAGACAATCGATCCGCAGCGCGAGAAAGGCCCGCACGGTGCGAGCGGCGAGGCGAACCTCGTCGGGCTGACCCTGATTGTTTTCCGTGCAGGTGTGCGTGATGTAGTTGAGTTCGGGCTTGCTCGTCCAGACGCCGTTCTCGGCAATCATCCGCCGGACCAACTCGTTGTACGGCGTGCCGTCCAGCAAGCGATCGCTCAGCCAGTTCACAAATCGGCTGCGGCGAAAGATGAAAACGGGCCCGTCATCGGTGCCGACATAAACCCGCGCGAGCCGCTCACCGATGTAGTCGCCAAAGCGGCGATCCTCCAGCAGCCGCGAAACCCACCACTCCACGCGCTCTCCTTCTGGAACCGCTTCCAGGGCGCGAATCTCTTCAAGCGCAGGAATGGTGCCGGTCAAGCCGAGCGACAATCGGCGGGCGAGCGTCAAATCGTCGGCCCGCGGCGTGATCTGCAGACCTTGCTCTTCCCAGTGCTCTGCAAACTGGCTGTTCAGCTTGGCAAGCGTTTGGTGCCAGTCGTTCCGAACATTCGATTCGACTGGCGATCCAGCCGGATTGCCAAATCGCTGTGGCGAAAAACTGCGCGGCGTGGCCAAGCGGTCTTGCAACAGCAGATTCGATGCGAGCGCGCCGGCCCCCAGTAAACAGACAATTGCAAAAAGAAGATTTCGGGCCCACATAGCGGTTCTGTTGAAACGTAAGTCGTTTTCGGCTGGTATTCTTGGGTAGCTGTACTCTATCGTGACGGCTAAACACGCGGCCGACAACAGCGATACCCGATTGCGGCGCGTAAAGTTTCGACCACAGCCGATTCGACTGACTGCTCTCTGAATACGCATGACGACGCAAACTCCCTTGCCGCAACAACCTTACGGTCTGGATTACTTCGCTGCTGGGCCCGAGCTCTATGTTGCCGAGGCAGTGCCAGGCGAAACGCTGGAAGCGGAAGTGCTGACGCCGGTGTTGCTCGCGGAGCCGGTGGGCTTGATCGATCCGGAAATGGTGAACGAGTGGTCAAACCTGCCGCCGGCCAAGAGTTGGCCCGTCCAGATCTGGCGATTCATTTGCTTCACGTTAACCTGGCTCTTTGGGCTGGTCAGTTTGATCGGCTGCCTGGCCGCGGTGAGCGTGGTACCGTTCCTGAACTTCGCCAGTTTGGGCTATCTGCTGGAAGCCAGCGGCCGCGTGACACGCAGCGGTAAATTGCGCGATGGGTTCATCGATCTGCCGCGCTTCGCGCGAATCGGCAGTCTGGTGGCCGGCACCTGGCTGATGTTGCTGCCGCTGCGATTCTTAGCGGGCCTGACTCGCGATGCCGAAGCGATTCCCAACAATCCCGCGGCCGCGGCGTGGCGCTTCGGGCTGCTCCTCTGCACGGTGCTGATGGTCGGGCACATTCTGCTTGCCTGGTATAGTGGCGGCAAGTTTCGGCACTTCTTTTGGCCGCTCCTCGCGCCGTTTCAGTTGGGACAACGATTGCTCAATAGCGGACTCGCGGCGCCCCTGATGACGCATCTGCTCAAACCGTGGTGGCCGTCACTGTTTGCAGATCTGTTCGTGCCGCTGCCTTGGACGAGCTGGTTTCCGCCGGCCATCTTGTGGGCTGGCTTCTGGCGCGGACACATGTATGTCGAAGCGCGCGACGCGGTGTGGGACTTTGTGATGGGCCTGCGGCTGCCACATTACTTTTGGCTCGGGTTGCGGGGCTTTATTGGAGCGCTGTTGTGGCTGGTGATTCCGATTGCCTTGCTCGCGATTGGAACAGCCCGGCCGACGGCAGGAGCGGTGCTCGTCGGCTGGCTGGGAGCGTTCTGCCTGGCGTTCGTGCTGTTATATCTGCCCTTCCTGCAGGCCCACTTCGCGGCCGAGAATCGCTTCTCAGCCATGTTCGCCTGGGGCGAAGTCCGCAAGCAGTTCCGCAATGCCCCGCTGATGTTCTGGATCTCGCTGCTCTCAACGCTGGCGTTCGCGTTGCCCCTTTATCTGCTGAAGATCGAACCGCCGCCGCGGCCGTTGCTCTGGACGCTGAGCCTGTTCTTCATCGTCTCGATCTATCCGGCGCGCTTGCTGACCGGCTGGACGCTCGGCTATGCCCGGCGGCGGCAAAAGCCGGGCTGGTTCATCGTGCGGCAACTTTCTCGTCTGGCGGCGATTCCCATCGTGCTAATGTTCGTGCTGATTGTCTTCTTTACTCAATACACCAGTTGGAACGGCGTCTTGAGCCTGTTCGAGCAGCACGCGTTTTTGGTGCCAGTACCGTTTTTGGAGTGAGAACACCGGCACACGAACCAGGGGGTTCGTGCTACGGCTTCGCCGACTTTTCCATTTGGGCAAATTCCAGTATCGCGCAGCAAAACATTGCCAGCGGGGAGTTTGCCTGCGGCGTAAGACGAGCCTTGTGTTCGGCCTGCAATGGGGGTGCTTAATCGGCAAGGGCGGAGCATCTTCCAAGCGCGGCAAACTTTGCCTGAGTGTTGTCGTAAACCAATACCTGAAAATTGGTTGCGTGCGTTCAAGAGGCACAGCCGGACGCGACGATAGGGTAGGTGTCACAGTCAGCTAGTGGCCTGCGAGGGTCGTATAGTTGGCGCGTGAAGCCGGCGAAATTTTATCGGGTCACTGGACGACTCGACCGGTTTGGTGCTTCCCACCACAATGTGCGGGCGAC
>JAYTUF010000834.1:0-3717 GCA_043744755.1 Anatilimnocola sp. | reverse complement strand
AACAAAGTGAAACAAAAAAACCAACGCTTTCCGTGTTGGCCCGTTGAGCTGCAACGAGCCCGGCGGGGCCGGGGCACACCGTCTCCGCCGACTTCTGGTACGAGGGGATCTGCATCGCAGCCCGTATGCCAAGCGGGTGGGTGGGCAATCAAGAAATTTTCTCCGCCGCAGGAAATACGCGGAAAACGCAAGGAAACACAACGCGAGCGGGCAGAATCGCGTTTGGTGGCTGCGGGCCTGTTGCCCGGCTCATGAGGCCTTTGTGCCACGCGGCGCGTGGCCCGCCTACATCTTGTTGAACCAAAGCCACACCTGACCTCACGACGCGAAGTCCGATCACTATAGCCCCAGCAGGTCGCACATTACACTGACGCTGATGCCCGACCCACTCGCTTGGCTTGATGACGAACTGCAGCAGCTCGACGCCGCGGGCCTGCTGCGCTCGCTCGCGGTGCGCTCGACGCCGCAGACTGGCGAGCGGCTGGTGCTCGACGGCGTGAAACTCGTGAATTTTGGCTCGAACGATTATCTCGGCATCGCCGCGTCCCTCGCCGGCGACGAAGTGTGTACGGCGATCACGACCGCGGGCTGGGGCGCTGGCGCGAGTCCCCTCGTCACTGGTCGCGGCGTGTATCATGCGCGGTTAGAAGAGGAACTGGCGAAATTCGAAGGGACGGAAGCCGCGCTGCTCTTTCCCACGGGCTATGCGGCGAACGCGGGGAGCGTGGCCGCCCTGGTTGGCCCTGGTGATGTGATTTTCAGCGACGCGCTCAACCATGCGAGCTTGATCGATGGTTGCCGGTTGTCGGGCGCGCAGGTGGCGATCTATCGGCATGGCGAGGCCGGGCACTTGCGCGAGCTACTGGGTTCGACTGCTGTAACTCGCCGCCAGTTGATCGTCACCGATAGTCTGTTCAGCATGGCGGGCGATCTCGCGCCGCTGGCTGACCTGGCTCAACTAGCGGAAGAACACCAGGCCATGCTGCTGGTGGACGAAGCGCACGCCACGGGCGTCTTCGGCGCGCAGGGCCGCGGCCTGTGCGAGCAGGTTGGCGTGGAAGACGGCGTGCACATTCGCGTCGGGACCTTGAGCAAAGCCTTGGGCTCGATGGGCGGATTCGTCGCCGGTGACCAACGGCTCATCGATTGGCTGGCAAATCGTGCGCGGACCTACTTCTTTTCTACGGCCTGTCCAGAGCCACTCGCCGCGGCGGGACTCGCAGCCCTCCAGATCGTACACGACGAACCGCAACGGCGGCGAGAATTGCTGGCTCGGGCAACTGAATTGCGCGAACAACTGCGCGAGCGCGGCTGGCCGCTGCCGGAACCGGGGAGTCAAATCATTCCGTTACGCATTGGCGACGCGGACCAAACAATGCGGTGCTCGCAGCGGCTGCGCGAGCAGGGTTTTTTCGTGCCAGGGATTCGGCCGCCGAGTGTGCCCGTGGGGGAATCGCTGCTACGAATCAGCCTGACGTGGCGGCATGACGAGGCGGTTATCGCTCGCTTGCTGGCAGCGGTAGGACCGGCTCCGTTTGCGTCTCGATAAGAGTGAAACCGGCGTGAACGACGAAAACGCTCTACCACGACGCTCGATTCCGCCAATAACCAGGCCGACGTTTCGCATGCGCAACCGCGATGACCAACACCTTATCCGGCAATTGATGAAAGATGATGGAATAAGGGAATGGCTGCAACCCGCAACGTTGACAACCGGCTTCCACGCGTGGAAATCGGTTGGTATCGGCCGCGATGTTTTCGAGCGCCTTCCCAATCGTGAGGACAAACTTGAGTGCCGATTTCGGGCTGCGCTTTCGATACCACTCAACTGCCTCGTCATATTCGACGCCAGCTTCGATGTCGAATTCAACGATCATCACTCAACCCAATGCGGCGCAACGATTCGTCACGGATCGTTTCCCACGGAATAAGAGTCGCTGTCCCTGCGTGGATGGCCGCCATGCGGCGCTCAATCTCCGGCCCCCATTCCTGATGCAGTGGCAACGCGGCATCGTCAGGAACAGTGTTCCAAAGGGCGTCAATCAACCGCAGACGCTCGCCTTCGGTTAACTGGCGAGCGTCACTTAAAACTGCATTAAAGTCAACCATCGGATAATCCTCCGTTGTCTATCTTCCGCGAAACGCTAAACTCGTCTCCACCAATACGTCGTTTCGCGTTTCGCATGAGCGACAGCGGCGATTTTGATTTTTCCAGGCTTCACTTGAAAAATGATGGAAAAGGGAAAGGGCCGCAACAAACACCTGCGGCAGCTGGCATAGGTCTGCGGAAATTGTTCGGGGTTCGCGATAATCTTGGCGATTGCAGCATTGACCGCCGCTTCAAATCGCAAAGCCGTCCGTGGACTTCGTCTGGAATACCATTCCACCGCTTCGGCATATTCCGATTCGGCGTCGGGATCGAATTCAATCAACATCGTTCAGCCCAGCGCGAAGACGAGCATTTGAGCGAACTTGTTCCCACGGGACCAACGTCACGGTACCGGCGTCCATCCTGGCCACCCTTCGTTCGAGTTCAGCTTTCCAGGCTTCATCCAAAGGGCAATCCGCGTCATCATCCGTAGGTGACCACAACGCATCGACGAGGCGCATCTGCTCTTCTTCGGTCAATTGCCGCGCCGCGCTAAGAACCGAATTGAAGTCAACCATTCACACTTCCTCCTTTGGCAATATTATATCAGGTGCTGCGCTTTATAACGTCTATCCCACTACCTCATCCGCTTGAACTCCGCCTCCACTTTCGGCTGGGCCAGCACCACCAGCGCCCAAATGCCGAAGGGAATGCCGACGAAGCAGAGCGGGGAAATAAAGGGAATAATGGCCACGAGCGCGGTCAAGCGGCAGAACTTCAAGTGCCTCAACTGCAGCATTTGAAACGCCCCGCAGAAGAGCAGCAGATTTCCGATCAAAACGAGCAATCCCCAGATCTGCCCCTTCAGCAACTCGTGAAATGGATGGGCGACCAGCCCAAAACCGATGAACGCAATCGAGATCACCATCTGAAATCCGCTCAGTCCCAGCAACCACATTGCCGGCCAGCGAACCGATTCCGCGACAATCGCCACTGGTAAGTGTTCCACTGGCGGTTCGCTGACCTCGCGCGGCGATTCATAGGGATTGAGTGGTGGCTGGGTTGTCATGAATCGAACTCCAATTAACCGAGCAGAATGGTTCGTCTGTGCGCTGCTCGGCCCCTCACCCTGATATCCCGCGGAGTACCGCGTGTACCGAGGAGAGGGAGGAAGAGCGATTGCTTCCTCCCACCTCTATCCCTACTGCCCACCGCCCCATTCACTCCACCGAATACAACGTCGCAAACTCCGGGCTGGCGACACAAATCGTGTGTTGATCTGCCAGTGAGGAAGCAAACGCAGAATCACCGTCTTTCTGACCGGCATCATGCTGCGGCGAGCCACTTCCCGGCCGCGAACTGACCACGATTACGCAGGCGGCGCCGGCCAGGTGTTCTGCAAGGATCTCGTCCAGGCCCGCGCGATGATCGGCCGCTTGACTGGGCAGCGAGGCGAGCTGGGCGAGGACTTCATCGAGAAAGACAGGCGAACGGCCGCCGATCCAGTACGGCTTTTCAGCGCTCGCGACTAACACCGCGAGGCGGGCGACGTCGCGCTGGGCCAGGTCGGCGAGAGCAGTGGCGATGAAGCTGATGGCCGCTTCGCAGCGGGCTCGTTCGCCGGCGGT
>JAYTUF010000833.1:0-3723 GCA_043744755.1 Anatilimnocola sp. | reverse complement strand
ATCAGCATGGGCACGAACTCGGTTGTTTTACCAGCCCCCGCAACCTACCCGCCCTCCTGATAGCTGATGAATAATCCTGCGGTACTCCGGGGAGAGGGCCGGGGTGAGGGGCCGCGGCGGTTACAGCGCTCTATTCAAAGTAGCTGCGATCAAGAACGGAGAGCGAAAGCACCGCCCAGCCGTGTTATCGCTAACGCGCAAACACCGCCAAGCACCCATTCAACAAATCACGACCAGCCCGCCGCGGTGAAAAACGCAGTGTGTTTTATAACTCGCCGGTTTGGGCTGTACTGCGTGCGGGCTTCACTTGCGGGATAGGGTATAATCAAGCGGGCACTTAGGAGACTGACATGTCAGCCAATGTGAGGGAAGCCGTTTTGGACATCGCGAAAAAACTTCCCGACGATTGCTCTTGGGAAGATGTGATGTATCAGGTCTATGTCCGGCAGAAAATTCAGGCAGGCCTGGACGACGCCGAAAATGGCCGCGTCGTCTCCGACGAGGAAGTGTTCGCGGAATTCGGGCCATGAGCCGGATCGACTGGACGGAAAGAGCTCGAGGAGATCTGCGGGCCATCCACACTTACATCGCACGCGACTCGAAACGCTATGCCGATGGCGTGATCTTTCGCATCAAAGCGAACACTCGCAGGCTGCGTGCTTGGCCTCTATCCGGATCGATTGTCCCTGAATGGAGCACCCCGGAGCTGCGTGAAGTCTATTCCGATCAATATCGTGTCATCTACCGCGTGGAGAATGACCGCGTCTTGATTCTCACGGTTCTTCACGGTGCCAGACAATTGCCACAGAAGCCGTAGCTGCCAGGGCGCGATGGCACTGTTGAGCCAGTTTACTAGAACTCAAGTTGTAGTCCGCCTATCGTTCACTGCCAGGTGGCCCCAAGAGCCGCGCACGAAGTAAGCGGAATCCGTCACGACTCCGCACCACTCATTCCAGGGCAACTCTCGCACCCCACCCGATTAACATCCCGCCCTTTTGAAACCGCCGCGCCAACTCGCCGCCCGGCCGTGTTATCGCTACCGCGAAAACACAGTCACCCACGCGTTCAACAAGCCACGGCCACCCCGCCGGCCTCGATCTTGTCAAGGATGAAGTACCGAACAGGACATTCGGGACTACGGGACTGTGGAATATGCGGAAAATAGGCGTCCCGCGATCAAATCGGGCATTTTCGCCTCATCGATAAGTTCACAATCCACACTTTGCGCCAAGTCCTTGGCACTGCGTGTGAATGAGCTGTTTGTAATCACCATGGAATGAGTGCATTTGTAATGTGTCTTTCCGGTGTGGGCCTGTTGTACAGCGTCGTTACCGACGCTGCTCTCGTATCCCTTCACTTGAATCGCCCATCGCCTTGTTTGCGAAATCGCTATCAGATCAACTCCCTGATCGCCCGTTGTTTTTGTTGTCGAAACAGTGAATCCATGATATCGAAATACACTCGCCAGGAAATTTTCGAATTCAATACCCCGCATCGCGCGCCAATTCGCCGTCGCGAGTTGGTTGGCGACGCTCTCAAATTCCCGTCGCAAGGTCTCAGCACTTAGAACCAGCGCTTCCAAGGAGGTCCGAACCTTCATCAATTCGGCGATCGCGTTTCTCTCGCGGCGCAACACATGAACCTGCGAGTTTTCCCGAGCCAGGTCTTCCTTCCACCGAAGAATATCCAAGCAGTTCTGCTTAGCGGCACCCTCGTCAATCGCAGCCAATAAGGCGCCGAACCCGAGGCCAGTGGCGACGCATAGGATTGCGCCAATCATAATTGTTACAGGCTGAGACAGGCCCAATCCGATGCCCAGAATCAGGCCCAACCCCAGACCCGAAACAGCAACCAATAGCGCTACCGCAAATAAGGGCATCCCGCTCGCTGCGACTGCGCGACCGCAAAAGACACGGCCAGAGTAGATCAACAAAGGCAGCCACCATAACCAGCGGATCGCGCTGCCGCCGTATCGCTCTGCGAGTGACCGCTCCTGCCGAGCGATCTCGGAATCAAAGCGGTCTAAATCAACTCGTTGAACACGCAGCGCACCACGGGACTCGCATTCGGTGCGAGCCTGCTGAACCCGACGTTCCGCCTCTAGGACTTGGTAAAGTTCAATTGGCATTGAAACCGGAACTAAGAGTTCGCTACACCAAAATCTCCTTCACCAACTTACCTTCCACGTTCCTCCGGCGAAAGTCGCGGCCTTCCAAACGGTAACTATGAGATCAGGTCCCCCGTAACTGCCTTGACTTCGGGTCAGTCCCGCCGCGATGGTCGGCTCTCAGTCTTCCGCGTCCCCTGGCCATTCCGATGGCTGGTAGCCGGCTCTCCACTGAATGTCGTAACGACAACGGGCCACCCAGCGAAAGTCCGACATGCCCGCACCCCGTGTAGTAGGAGTGAATCAGAACCTGCAGCATTGAAGCACATTCGCGTTGCGAATGCGATTGTGGTTTTTGGGTCCGACGCGCGTTGTTGGTCCGCTCGCTACGAAGCTACATTCGTTTCATCGGCAGGCCTGTAGGGCCGATCTATGCCAGCCTGGGGCGCAGCGCAGCGCAGTCCCAGGATCAAGTGTGATTGAACGCGCCAAGCCCTGCAGGGGCGCGCTACGGATTCGGCGCACAGCGGCTGACCCCTAGGACGCCCCTGCAGGGCTAAGATTCAGGGGGCGAACTGTACCTGGGGCGGCGCTCCACGGCTGACGCCGCTCTGCTTTGCCCCAGGCTGGCATAGGACGCACCGTTGGTGCTAAGACATTGCCATCCTAGAAATCGAAAATAGCAATGTCAGGGTCGGAGCAACGGATTAGCGGCCTACGGAATTAGAACGCGGTCATCGAGTTCGTCGCGGCGGAAGGGTGTTATCGACTGCGTGTTGCGGGACTTATCGAGAGATGAATGTCTGGTTTGCTCGGCTAATCCGCTTACTACGCCCGGTGCTGCGCACAGGGACTTCGTGCGCGGCTCTTGTTGGACGCCTGACATTGATCGATCGTTTGAAGACCACGAATCGTTCAGTCAACATTAAGGGTGCTTATTCACCCATTCAATCACAACCCCTCAAACAGGGGCCGGTGTTGAGAAACCCTTGGCGATCCGCCGCCAAAAACGACGATTATTCGACATAATCCTGACTACTGCCCCTCCGATAGATGGGGTAGTTTCTCGACAAACCCGGCTTTCAACGTGAGGCGTTTGGAAATGGTTAAGGGGTGCCTGCTCTCGAATCCGGTGAACGGAGGGGCGGGAGCGGTTGTGCCGTTCCCTTGCCCGAAGTTGCAATCGCAGGCGGGCCAGCGCCGATACAAGCCAAGTACGGACGCGGCACGCGAGTCGGCCAGGATGGCAATAGCAGGCCCCTTGGAGAGTCATCCGTATGTGGCGCGCATTCTTCCTAGCCCTTGGCATTTACGCTTGCATCTTCGGCGCGGAGTGCCTGGTCGTCGAAAGTTACGTCTTCGCGGGGGAGACCAAGGTCAATCCGCCGGGCCAGACTTCGCTGTTTCAAAGCAACACGCCTCTCGCCGCCCCCCGCGATTGGAAGCCGGCCGAGTGGGCCCCTTGGAGCTTGCTTTCGACCGGCGCGATTGTGATCCTCTACTCGCTGACGCTGAACCGGCCGGGAGGCTAAGGATCGGCGCATCAATAACTGCCGTACTCATTCCGGAACAGCGCGGTAGTTCCATTTAGGGAGCAGGTTGTCGAAGAGGAGCGT
>JAYTUF010000832.1:0-3724 GCA_043744755.1 Anatilimnocola sp. | reverse complement strand
CATTTCGCGATCTTGATGGTCCTGTGCTGGGTCGTGTGCCCGCTTCGTGCCCACGCTCAACAGTCGTCGAAAATCGGACAGATCATCAAAGACCTCTTTCAGGGGCGGGAGATCGAAATCGAAGTTACCGCGCCCTTGTCTCCTGACGACGCGCTCAAAACCATGCACGTCAAGCCGGGCTTCAAGATCGAACTGGTCGCCGCCGAACCGCTCGTCGTCGATCCTGTCGCCTTCGATTGGGGACCTGACGGCCGGCTGTGGGTCGTCGAAATGCGGGACTATCCCAATGGTCTCGATTGGCATGGCCCCGCCGATACCAAGAACAAGCCGGGCGGCCGCGTGAAGGTGCTGCGCGATAAAGACGGCGATGGGCGTTACGACGAAGCTTCGGTTTTTCTCGACGGCCTTTCTTTTCCCACCGGCATCAAGGTCTGGCGGAAGGGTGTGCTCGTCACCGCCGCGCCGGAGATCATCTACGCGGAAGATACCAATGGCGATGACGTCGCCGATGTTCGCAAGCCGCTGTTTCGGGGCTTCACGGAAGGGAATCAGCAGCATCGCGTCAATGGTCTGCGCTGGGGATATGACGGCTGGCTGTACGTGGGCAATGGCGACAGTGGCGGCAAGATTAAGTCGCTGATCACGGGCGACGAGCTGAACATCAGCGGCCGCGATTTGCGGATTCGTCCCGATACTGGCGAAATGGAAGCTCAATCAGGCCAGACGCAGTTCGGCCGGCAGCGCGACGATTTCGGCAACTGGTTCGGTGGCAACAACAGCAACCCGATCTGGCATTATGTGCTCGACGATCATTACCTCCGCCGCAATCCGCATGTGGCCACGTCCGACGTCAAGAAAGCCATCAGCGAGGTGCCCGGTGCTGCGCCTGTCTTCCCCAAAAGCAAAACGCTGGCCCGTTTCAACGACTTCGACCGCGCCAATCGCTTTACGAGCGCGTGTAGTCCGCTCATCTATCGCGACGATCTGCTGGGCGCGGACTATTACGGCAACAGTTTCATCTGCGAGCCGGTCCACAACCTGGTCCACCGTGAACTCGTGGAGCCGGAAGGTTTATCCTTCCGGAGCAAACGGCCAGCCGATGAGAAAGAAAGCGAATTCCTCGCCTCGACCGATAGTTGGTTCCGCCCCGTGATGTGCAGCACCGGGCCTGATGGCGCGCTTTGGATCGCCGATATGTACCGCTTCGTGATTGAGCATCCGCAGTGGATTCCCGAAGGGGTGCAGCAGAAGCTTGATCTGAAAATGGGCGACGACAAAGGACGTATCTACCGCGTCTATCGTGAGAATCAACCGCCGCGGCCGATCATGCGGCTCGATAAGCTCACTGCCGCCGGCCTCGTCAACGCGCTCGATTCTCCCAACGGCCAGCAGCGCGATCTGGCTCAGCAGATGCTGGTTTGGAACGGTGGCAAAGAAGCGATTCCCGCGCTATTGGTTCTTGCGAAGGAAGCGAAACTACCACAGGTGCGAGTGCAAGTGCTCGCGACGATTCACTTGCTCGGTGGACTAACCGAAGAATCTCTCCTGCTTGCGTTTCGCGATGAACACCCCGGCGTCCGGAAAGAAGCGATCCGTTTAAGTGAAGGACTGTTGGAATCTTCCGACATTGTGCGAACTGCTTTGTCAATCCTCACCAACGATCCGTCTCCCCAAGTTCGGCTGCAGATTGCCTACGCGGCTGGCGAAGTTCACAAAGGGAATGATGCACTCAAGTGGGCCGTCGAAATCCTGAGCGCCTTGCGTAAGAAAGATGGCCGCGATCAGCATCTGCAATCTGCCGTGCTCAGCTCGCTTAACCGCGAGAACGTCGCGGTGCTGGTTGAGCAAATGTTAGCTGCTGAGGGTGCTGAATCGGCTGCCACCAACTCGCTCTTTACCGCCACGTTGCCGTTGCTGGAAAACGACGCTCTGCGGAAAGTGGCGGCCAGCGTCATGCAGGCCGATCCTGCCCAGGCGGATGAAGCAAGTTTGAAGCGGCTGAATTCATTACTCTCCATGGTCAATCGCCGCCGGACTTCACGCGAGCAGCAGTTAGGTTTGGAACTTTTAAGAAAAGCCGACACTTTCTTCGCGCAGGCCCGCCTGCTTGCCGTTTCGCGAGCAGCCACTCGTGAGGAGAAATCTTTACGGACCGAAGCCATCCGCCTGCTGGGTCAGGCCCGCGGGCAGGAAGAAAGCGACCTGGAGTTGCTCGGCAAGTTACTGCGCCCGCAAGAAGGGCCCGAAGTGCAATCGGCAGCTCTACTAGCCTTGGTACAACGCGGCGCGGGCCAAACGCCGAACATTTTATTGGCGGAGTGGAACGCCCATTCACCTCAGTCGCGGCAGAATATTCTCAATGTCCTCATGGTGCGCGAAGATTGGTCCGGCAAATTACTGTCCGCGATTGAATCGGGCCAGATCGAAGCCTCGCAGCTCGATGCTTCCCGCCGGCAAACACTGCTCGTACACAAGTCGCCGGAACTCCGCGGCCGGGCCGAGAAGCTCTTCTCCTCCGCCGGCAGCGAAGACCGCCGCCGCGTGATCGACGCTCATCAAGACGTGCTGAAGCTCGCCGCCGATGTCACTCGCGGCCGCGCGGTGTTCGCCAAGCGGTGCGCCGCATGTCATAAGCTCGATGGCATGGGCCACGATGTCGGCCCCAATCTGGCCGCGCTGTCCGATCGTTCTCCGCCCGTCATGCTCACCGCCATTCTTGACCCCAATCGCGCGGTGGAAGACAAGTTCCGCGATTACCAGGTGCTGCTCACCGATGGCCGAGTCCTCACGGGCATGCTCGCCGCTGAAACCAGCACCAGCCTGACGCTCGCCGGGCCGGAAGGAAAGCAAACCACAGTGCTCCGCAACGAGATCGAGCAACTCCGCGCGACGGGCAAATCGCTGATGCCGGACGGCCTTGAGAAAGATCTCAGCAAGCAAGACCTGGCCGATCTGCTGGCGGTGCTGAGCGCCATCAAGCGCGCGAACTGAATCGCAGCAGCCGCGGTGCATAAGCAATCGCCATCCCGGCCAGCATCCCCGCCATGTGCGCGCTGTTGGCGACGTACGACATGCCGCCGCCGAAGTTCTCACCGGCAAAGTTGCGACCGATGCAGAGCACCAGCCAAATCACCATGATGAGCGACGTCTCCGGCCGCAGCAGGTAAGTGCTGTCGTGCATGATTCGCGAGCGCACAAAGACATAGCCGAACAGGCCATAGTTCACGCCCGACATGCCGCCGAAGTTCCCGACTTCGGGAAAATAGGGATGCTCCAAAAAGGAATCGACGAGGACCTGTGCTACATTCGAGACAATGGCAATCGCGATCACGAGCAGGAGAAACCAGCCGCTTTTCAAGCGGTTCTCGATCTGCCCGCCGAAGTCGTAGACAGCCATCAGATTGAATGCCAGGTGCATCAAGCCGAAGTGGATGAACATCGGCGTAATGAGCCGCCAGACTTCACCGCCGGCAATGTCTTTCCAAACATACGTTCGCGCGGGTGGATTGGCCGCAAGCGCCACTCGGCCCCCCGAAAACTGCAGCGTCGAGAGCAATCCAGGCCCGCGTTGATTGCCCCAATCGGTCAGCGCGAACACGATGATCGAGACCAGAATGAAAACCATCACCAGCGGCTGTGAGCGTGGCGTGTTGATTCCCTTCCCCCACTGCCGGCTCATATCGACCGTGTTCCGCTGCGCCTTCTCGCGCTTTTGCTGTTCTTC
>JAYTUF010000831.1:0-3729 GCA_043744755.1 Anatilimnocola sp. | reverse complement strand
GAAGCTCGCGATACATTGCAGAAAGCGAACGAAGGCTTTGCCGGCATGAAGGTCGTCACCGATCGCGCCGCGAAGAATCTTGAGAACCTCGAAAACTTCACCCGTCCGTTGGGCGAGCGTGGCCCGCAACTGGTCGAGAACATTGATGGGAGCCTGGCGAACGTGAACGCGCTGCTCGAACAACTGGTGGAGTTCACCGACAACCTGAACAGCAAGCAAGGTACGCTCGGACGGCTCATGAATGATGAAGAACTCTATCAACGGCTGAATCGCTCGCTGGCGAATGTCGAAGAGATCACGTTCAAGGTCAAGCCAATTCTTGATAACGTGACGATCCTCACGGACAAGCTAGCCCGTGACCCCCGGGCCTTGGGCCTCAAGGGCGCGCTCGACGGCCGCCCGCTCGGCGTCGGCGCCAAGCAAGCGGGTTACGGCGGCGATTCGTTCATTCAAGGGAATGGCTATGGGATGGATGAAGGCGTTTATTGTCCGCCGTCATCGCTTGAGTTGTCCCGCCCCGCGATGCCGATGTTGAAGCGGTAGTTAGCATCGAACTCCTCTTCCCGCATCCTTTCCCCGGAGTACCGAGGGGCGGGCATTCACTCATTCATGAAATACGGCGTCAAACCAAACCGGGCGAGATAATTTCTTTCCTGCACTCTCATCTCCGCCTTCAACTCCGGCTCCAGATCGTCATAGCCGACCAAATGCAGTGCGCCGTGAATCGTGTACAGCAATAGTTCGTCATCGAGCGTCCAGCCGAAGGTGAGTGCTTCGCGGGCGGCGTAGTCGGCGCTGACGATCAACTGGCCGTCCAAGCGCTGTTCACTAACTTCAAGCACGAAGCTGAGCACGTCGGTCGGATAATCATGCTGAAGATACTGCCGGTTCAATTCGTGCATCGCCTCGTCGGTGACGATGGCGATGCTCACTTCGCCCTGCAGATAGCCCGCGTCGCTGAGAATCTCGCGCACGACCGAGATCAGCCGATCGTAGTCAACGACATGCGATTCTTGCTCATCGGCAATTTCGATGCGAATGGCCATGCGAGAACGTAGCACGAACCCCTTGGTTCGTGCGAGTGGGAGACGCACGAACCAAGGGGTTCATGCTACACCGTTTGATGCTCGGGATATTTCACGCGGCCGTGATACACGGCGGTGAGCGACTTCACCAGGCTATCTTCGATGATCCGCAGCTCTTGCAGCGTCAGGCCGCATTCGTCGAACTGACCATCAAGCAGCCGCTTGAGCGCCAGGTCGTGAACAAGACTTTCGATGCGGGCCGGCGTGGGATCGGACAAGGCCCGACTGGCGCTTTCGACGACATCGGCCAGCATCATCACGGCAGTCTCTTTGGTCTGCGGCTTGGGCCCCGGATAGCGGAAGGTCGATTCATCCGGTTCGGGCAGGGAAGGATCGGATTCCAGGCGCTTGGCTTCGCGGCGATAGAAAAACTCGACAAGTGTGGTGCCGTGATGTTGCTCGATAAAGTCGATAATGGTCCGGGGCAGATGATGCTGACGGGCGAGATCGGCGCCGTCTTTCACATGCGCGATGATCACCAGCGTGCTCATCGCCGGCTGCAGGAACTCGTGGCGGTTCCCTTCGGTCCCTTGATTCTCGACGAAATAAGCCGGCTTGAGCATCTTGCCGATGTCATGAAAATAGGCTCCGACGCGGACGAGCAGGCCGTTGCAACCGATGGCTTCGGCGGCATTCTCGGCGATCGAAGCGACATTAATGGAGTGGTTGTATGTACCCGGAGCGCGGCGGACGAGCTGCTGCAGTAGCGGATGTTGCACATCGCCCAGTTCCAGCAGGCTGATATCGGTTTGCACATCGAACAGCCGTTCGATAAAGGGAAGCAGCCCGGTCATCAGCACGCTCGCCAGCAGCGAACACGCCCCGAACCAAAGTGCGCCGATGGCGAGCGTCACCAGGAATGAATTGGTCCAGGCTTTCGGCAGCCAATCTTGCACGACGGTGAGTGCGCCGTCGGTCGCGCCAAAGGCCTGGCCGACGAGCGTGCCAACGCCGAGCGTCGTGGCGATCACGACCACGGCGGAAATCGCGCCGACGTAGATCAACTTCGTGCGACTCCGAATCCGCTGCAAGAAAAGAATCGCCGCGGCGACGGACGAAACCAAAATGACAAACTCGGCCAGCCCCTGATCGAGCGCGAATGAGACGATTAGCGACACGGAGGCCGCCAGCAGCAGGGCGAGTTCTTTTTCATACGCAATCGCGGCGGTCATGCCGAACAGCATCAGCGGAATGATTTCCGCGCGCCATTGATCCTTAGACGCTGCCCAGCAAAGCGCCACGGTTACCACGATGGAACCGAGCAGCACGGTGAACTTGTCGAGATCGACAACCAACTTGCGGCGGCGGTTGAGAATGTAAAAGCCGCAAAGCGTGTAGAGCGCGAAGTACAAACCGAAAGTCGCGGCCGAATGACCCACGGTCGCGGACCAGCCCATCCCTTCACGCCAGGCGTTGTACTCTTTGCGGAGCAGCAATACCTGGCTGTCGTTCAACGGCTTGTGAGCCGGCGCAAGATGAGCTTCGCCCGCTTTGTACTCGCGAATGACGGTCTGAATCGATTCAGCCGCGGCCTTCTTTTCCGCTTCGGAAGCCTTTTGATCGACTTGCAACGTGCGCATCTTTTGCAAACGCTGATCGAGCCAAGTATAGGTCACAATCGCCAGGCTGTTCTCGCTCATGCCGCCGAAGGCTTTAAGTTTATCAATCAACCGTTGTTGCAGTTGTGGCTTGATCTTGCTGACGAGCACTTGTTCGACGGGTGCGCGGAGCGTCCATTTGGTTTTGCCTGTCGGAAGAATGAGAATCGCCTGCTGGCTCCCTTCCGTGCTGGTGTGTTGCAACACATCGATCACGCCGAGGCTTTCTAGCGGCGCAAAAGCCTCCTTAATCGCTTCGTCGAACTTGGCCAAATCCATGCCGGCCATGAAGTAGCCCTTGAGGGCGTCGAACTTCTTCTTCTCAGTCTCTGGCGTTTTTCCTTCGCCGGCGGGCGAGAACTCTTGCCACAAGGCTGGATCAAGCTTGTCATAACTTTCGGCCCCGACAAGTTGCGGAACTTTGTTTTTCAATTCCTGCCGCAACTCTTCCAGCGGGCGAGGATCGTTCTCATACACGAACTCCGCCTGGGCCTTGGCTTGCTCGCGGCGTTTTTCGGTCTCGGCTTGATCCTCTTCCTTGAAATCAACCCGAGCGATGATCTCGCGATTCGGGATGAATCCCGTGCGATACGAAAACGACGGCGCCCAAGCACGAGTCACGCCCCACGTCGCGAGGGCGGCCAGAATGCACAGCCCCACGCGGATCAGCACGTCGGTCCGCCGCAGCACCTGCCACGCGCGCGAGAACAGGCCGGGTGGCAAAGTGCCCACTCGGCTGTTGCGTAAGCGACGTGATAGCGTATTGGACACGGGGGGCTCAGGATTCAGGGGTCAGGAGTCGGTAGTCGGTAGTCAGGAATTAGGATTTACTGATTCCTGATCTCTGATTCCTGATTCCCGTCCCCCTTCTCAACGCGTTACTTTCTTGGCAGGTGACTTCGGTTCTTCCTCATAGGCGCGCACGATTTCTTGCACGAGGCGGTGGCGGACGATGTCGGCTTTGCCGAGGTGGATGGTGTTGATGCCGGCGATGTCGCGCAGCCGCTGCACGGCGTCGGTCAGGCCGCTGGCGCTCGCGCGGGGCA
>JAYTUF010000830.1:0-14739 GCA_043744755.1 Anatilimnocola sp. | reverse complement strand
GCTGCTACCTGAGCAAGGAAGCGAAAGCGAAAGCGTCTCGCTTTAACCAGGCGCATTAAAGAGTAAAGCCGAGTAGACATCTGAGCCACTTGGTCAAGCCGCGTAGCCGCGTAGGTCATGCATGGTACTCCGTCCCTGACCATCGCGGCAACAACTACCCGCTCTTTGCCACAAGGCCCTTCGCCGCTTGCTTGATGAACGCAATCAGTTCCGCCACGATTTCTGATTGAGGATCGGAGATGGAACCCATGAGCAGGTGGCAGGCGCCGGTTACGCGGGAGATTTCGCCGTCTTGGAGGAGTCGGGTGGCGAGTTCAAAGAACTCGGCGCGGGATTCTTGGTTGCCCCCTTCGATCCACTGCTGGCCCAGTTCCACCAGCAAGTCTGCGGGTGGTTCTGGCAAGCGTTCCACTGCTCCCGTGCTTGGGTTGCCGGAGAATCCCTGCACCGACACGCCCAGCTTTTTGGTCAGGAAGCCTTCGATGTGCTTCAGGTAACTTTGGTCAAAGGGACTCGACGACCGGACCTTTTCGATCGAACCGAGAATCGTGCGGACCACGCCAATCAAGTCGTCGGTGGGGGGCCGCCAATTGTTGGCGAAATGCTGCTTCCAATTCCGGCGAACGTTGCCAATGACTAACGACACTTCGTCGCCGGCGTTATAGACAACTTCATTGCCAGCCGGCAGCGGCGGCAAGTTCTTAGCACGCATCCCGCGGATCAGTTTCTCCAGCGCGGCGATGACCACTTTATCGGTCAGCTTGCGACCCGAGATGATATAGGCCTCATAAATGCCGATTTCCGAGTGCATCAACGACTGAATCAGTTCTTCCTTCTTGTATTTTTCGCCCAGATAGGCCAGCGATTCCGATTCCCGCTCACGCAGCCGTTTAGCGGCTGCCTTTTCGCGGCGTTTGCGTTCGTGGGGGTTTTTTGTCACGGTCGACCTCCTGCCGATGCGGGCAATTTAATATTCGTTTCGTTCGCTCACTGTTCAACATTTTGCCGCAGCAAGAGAATCGCAGCAAGGGAACTAGCTCAAGCAACCCGCAACACCCGGCAGGTTTCTTCGTAGCTGCTTTCCAGGTCGAGCGTCAGAGTGAGACTCTCGGACAGCCAAATGGGGAGCGAGGGGAGAGGCTGGCCGATAGTAAAAGAACGGGACCAGACATCGAGCTTGGTCCCGCGCTCTGCTTGCCGCTTGCGACAAGTGACCGCGTAGGTCGTGGGTGAAGAGACGCCGAAGGCAGGATCGCTACGATTGATCAGGGTCAGTAATTCGGCGTACAAGTTGGACTGGCGGATCGTCACGAGATCGATGATCGATACGCAGACATCCTGACGCAACAATTGGAAACACTTGGCGGCAAACAACCGCCGGCTCTCCGGGCGATCCTTGTTGGCCGGGCTGACAATCTCGATCGCTGCCACCAATCGCCGCTCGCGTGCGAGGTCGAAAACCAAGACCTCGTAGGAATACAGTTCGGGAAACTCGGCGTCTAATGTTAGCGTCGGCGCGGGAGGCGCTTGCACTGCGGTGGCTAAGCCAACGTTGGAGTCAGGCGAGGCACTGAAGACAGCTTCACGATCCTCAAATTGCTCAAAGGTGCAAACGTCAATTTCATAGTAGTTGCCAAGATGCACGCGCGGTTCGGCCACATATCCGGCTGGCAGTGACAAGGCAAGTTGTTGCACGATGACGCCAGGCCAAAGCCCATGAAACCCTTCCCACGAAGAGCGTTTGGAGATTGGCGGGCGGAAGTGATCGCGTAGCGGCATGGGCTTTTCCTTGGGCCCATTGTAGCCCGCGCGGTACACGCGAACCAGACAATCGCGAGCTCTGTGCGTTCACAAGGCCGGTTGGCGCGTGTACATTCGCGCTACGGTTAAATGGTAATCATTGGCCGGTCGATTCAGACTTTTCCTCTCGTTCGGTGCTCCATGACACGCTTCCCCATGCTGCTGATCTGCCTCGTTGGTCTCTCCGCGTCCGCCGCTGAGCCCGCTTGGAAGCTGCACGCGATTGACGCGGCCGCGGAGTATCCCGCCTGTGCGGTGATTGATGTCAACCAAGATGGCAAGCTCGATCTGGTGAATGGCGGGTTTTGGTTTGAAGCGCCGAAGTGGACGAAGCATTTTCTCCGCGAGGTCGAAGTCATCCGCGGGCGGTTCGATGATTATTCCAATCTGCCGCTGGATGTGAATGGCGACGGCTGGACCGACATCGTCAGCGTCAACTACCGGAGCAAGAGCCTGTTCTGGGTCGAGCATCCGGGGGAGGTCATCAAGACCAAACCGGAAACACCCTGGACGAAGCGGCTGATCGATACACCTGGCCCGATGGAAACGGGGCGGCTTGCCGATCTTGATGGCGATGGCGACCCGGACATTGTGCCCAACGGCGTGGGCTTTGCCTGCTGGTATGAATTTCACAAGGGCCAGTTCATCAAACACGAATTACCCAACGAACTTTCCGGCCATGGCATCGGCATCGGCGATGTGAACGGCGACAAGCGGCTCGATCTGGTCGGTCCCAACGGCTGGCTCGAAGCGCCGCCCGACCGAATCAAAGATCGCTGGCATTGGCATGCGGAATTCAAGCTCTCGCGTGATGCGAGTATTCCGATACTCGTTCACGACGTCGATGCGGATGGCGATGCCGATTTGATCTGGTCACGCGGGCATCACTTTGGTCTGTATTGGCTCGAACAATCCAGAAAAGACGGCGAGCGGCAGTGGACACATCACACCATTGATACGGAGCACTCGCAGTATCATTCACTACTCCTCGCGGACCTGAACGGTGATGAGAAGCTCGAGTTGATCGCCGGGAAGCGTTACCTGGGTCACGAAGGGAAGGATCCCGGCGAGTATGACGCGCGGGGCATCTATTCGTATCGTTTCCTGCCCGCGTATCGGACCTGGCAGCGGTCCACAATTCATGATCACGACAACGTCGGGTTCGGTCTCGATCCGAAAATTGTCGACGTCGATGGCGATGGCGATTTGGACATCGTCACGGGCGACCGGAGCGGGTTTTACCTGCTGGAGAATCTGCCTTCTTGGCCACCCGATGGGCCAGAGGACAGGCCGCCGGACTATAGCCATCAAGATCCTTTGTTTATTGACGGATTCGGTGGCCCGCGGAGGATCAAAACGCCGCAGGCCTGGGCCCAGCGCCGCGATGACATTGTCTACGGAATGTACTGGGCGATGGGACGCCTGCCGCAGTCCGAGCGCCGCGTGCCGCTCGACGTGCAGGTCATCAGCCGCGAAGAAACGCCCGACTATCAGCGCCTCAAGATCACCTACGCCTCCGAGCTCAGTGATCGCACGCCGGCGTATTTGCTCCTCCCGAAAAGCGTGAAGCTGCGCGAAAACAGTGTCCATGGCTCGTTCATCGAACCGAGTAGCAAACCGCTCGCCGCCATGCTCTGCCTGCATCCGACGAACAAGGACGGCAAGTTGCAAACGGTCGGTCTCGTAGGCGAGGAGACACGTCATTACGGCCATCAACTCGCGAAATTGGGTTATATCTGCATCGTTCCCGATTATCCGAGCTTCGGAGACTACAAGGATTACGACTTCAAGCAGAAGAAATGGGGCAGCGAGGATCCGCTCTATGCGAGCGGCACCATGAAGGCCATCTGGACGAATGTCCGCGCGGTGGATCTGCTCGAATCGCTGGCCTACGTCGATGGCGATCGCATCGGCGTGATCGGGCATTCCCTGGGCGGGCACAACGCGCTGTACACGGCTGTCTTCGAGCAACGGCTGAAAGTGGTCGTCACCAGTTGCGGCTTCACCGGCTTTCATGATTACTACAGCGGCAAGCTCGCGGGCTGGACCAGCGACCGCTACATGCCGCGCATTCGGGATGTGTACGAAAACAATCCCGACAAAATGCCGTTCGATTTTCATGAAGTGCTCGCCGCGATCGCGCCGCGCGGCATCTTCGTCGCGGCACCCTTAAACGATGCGAACTTCGACAATGCAGGCGTGCGGAAAGTGATCGCCGCCGCGAGTGGTGTGTATGAGCTGCTCGGCGCGAAGGACAAGCTGCAGACGACCTACCCTGACTGCGCGCACGATTTTCCCGACGACGTGCGAACACATGTCTACGACTGGCTGAAGCGCGAATTGAAATAAAAGTAGGCCGGAACAAGCGTACTCGCGTAGTTCCGGCCTGACTTGCAACACCTGCCGGAACTGCGGAGTACCTTGTTCCGGCCTACGAAGAAGCGGGGCCGACGCTATTTCACTAACTGCCGCAGCGTGTAGTGCGCTTCGGCGGGGAAGAATGGAGCGCCATCGGCGGCGAGCGATTTCAGCCGGAGTTCGTACACATGCCCCGCGCGGAGGCTATCGAGCGCGAGCGTGACTCGTTTGCGATCGGGGCTGAGTGTCGCTTTCGCAACTTTCTCAGTTCGCCGATCAAGATCGTTGCCGCCATACGCGGGCGTCGATTCGCGGCGGTAGCTACTGAGTGAATAGTTGGCGATGTCCGTGGCCAGATGTTCATCGACGGGCTGAAAGAAGTGCAACTCAAAGCCGCCGATAGTCGCCCGCATTTCAGCCAGACCATGACCCAGTTTTTCCGCATCGAACTTCACGCGAATCACTTCGCCGATGTTGTTCCCCGCCCCCCAGCCGCTATCGCGAATGCTGCCGATGGTCAGATCGCCCGCGGGTGAAATCTCGCAGCAAACAGGTCCCAACGGCGCTTGATCCGCGGGCGTGGGAACGGTGAGCGGGTAGCAGCAGCCTTGATAATCGTTGCCCACCTTTTGCAAGCTCATGCGAATCAATCGGCGAGTATCATATTCGCAGCCGACGAGCTGGCCTTCGAGAGGACCGAATAGGTTTTTTCCTAAAGAGCCACGCACGCCAGTAAGTGGTCCTGCGCCGAGCGCCTTCGGCGTATTTAAAAAGCAAATCCCATTCACACTCCGCGTCCAAGGATGCGGAATGTCAATCGCTGGCGACGTGAGTTCCTTGGGCTTCTCTTCGCCTTTGTTCACAAACCCAAAGTGCTTGCCAGGCTGCACCCAATTCAATTCGTTGAAGGGGTTGTAGTTGCCTTGATTGTCGCTGACGAAGAGTTCATCATTCGCATCGAGTGCCATGCCCATGGGGAAGCGATGGCCGCGGCTGATTACCTTCACCGTATATGAATGATGCGGACTAAAAGGCGCCTGCTCCGGAGAAACCATTAACAGCGTGCCGCGCAAACGCTGGGCTGCGGCCGGGCGATTGTCTTGATAACAGGGGAGCGCAAGGTAGTAGCGGCCCAAGACGTCTCTTGGCAGGCCGACGCACCAATCGTGATAGTCGGCGGTATAGCCCCACCCCGACGCGAGCGTGCGATAGTACAGCGAACCGCCTGCGGGAGACCGAGTGATTCGCAGCAGCGCATATTTGGTTGCCACATCGAGATAGGCCGGACCTCCGTACATACCAGCGGAAAAGTCCGCCGGTCCGGCTTGCAAGCCATAGGGAGCAGCCAGACCATCGGCCCACAATTTGCCAAGCGGCCGGGGCGATTTCTGAGCGTCGCGATCAAACGCCAGAACCTGCCCCTTGAGCGAAGCCACAAACATGGTTCCTTCAATTCCCCAGGCCAAAGCGGTTGGCATGATGTCCGCCGGCAAAGTCATTCGATCGCCGACGAAGCCAGGCGCGATAACGACGGGGGGTTGCTCAAGTGACAGCGAAGGAACTCGCGGAGCATGATACTCGTCGGCCGGCAGGGTCGAGGTGTACTCAGCAAAGACGAGCAGCTTCCCATCTGGCCCTAACTTAGTCGGTGTGATCACTGCAGTGCCGTCGGCTTGCCAGGCGAGTGTGGCCTTCGTTGCCGCTGCAACCTGAATATCTACGGTTTCACCTAAATTAATGGTCAGTCCCTCGGTAGTAGTTACTACCTTAGGCTTAACATCGTCGCCCCGGGCATCACCAGCCAGCAATCGCCAGTGCAACTTGGACTTGGGAGGAAGATCGGTCAATTGATACCGCCGCCGCAAGCCGCTCCCGCCGTCGCTCTTGTGCGGCTCGATAAAGTGCTGAACTAGGATGGCAATCGTCTTCGGGTTGGCAGTTTGGTCCGAGGGCCTACGAAACGACAGATAATAGGCAACATAAGCGAGTCCATTGCTGAGGTTGGTTACGGATGGTTCCGCTAGCCACTGTCCTTCGGTGATCGCTTCATACATCTCCCCATCAATCTCCAGCGCCAATTCCGAACCCTTCAACCCAGTCGTCAGCAGCGCACTCCCCGCTGGTTCCCAATACCAATTCTTTCCCTTCGTGCGTTGCCGCGCAAGATCGCCTTGAGACCAGGCAAGCAAGCGGTTGGTGGCGAAGTCAAAGAGGATGTTTTGCCGATTGGGGAGGCCGACGAGCATCGCGCGTTCCAGCGTTTGGCCCTCGTGTTCGATCAGGTCGGTGACGACGAGGGGCTGTTTGTCCTTGTTGTCTTCGCTGGAATAGAACCGCAGCACGCGGACGGGGCCGGGCAGGGGCGGCTCGAAGCCGGGGGTGCTGAGGACTTGCCAGACGGCGGCCATTTGATCGTGCAGATTGTCTTGCAGCACGCCGCGGACGGGGACTTGCACCGAAGGCATTTCCATCCGTGGCACGATCCGCGCGGGATTGCGGCACCAGCGGTCGAACCAGGTTTTGCGCAGCCGCTCTTGCGGCATCGAGAGCGTCGGACCGCGGGCATTGGGCGGCGCCTTCACCGGCTGTACGCTGCCGACTTGATGGCAGGCCGTGCAACTGAAGCCATCGGTGCCAACCAAGCGCTTGCCGGCGAGCGCTCGCGCGGCGAGCTGCGTCGGCGAAGATTCTTGCGCACCGGTTCGTTCGTAATCGGGTATGCGGTCGGTATCGATAAAGTGGCTGGACAGCGCTGTGGTCTGTTCTTTCGACAAACGGAACTTGGGCATCTGCACCAGCAAGTAAGGCCGATGTGCCGGACCGGCGCGAGTGATCGCGTTCGCTAAGGCTTGATCGGTCAGCTTATCTCCCACGCTATTGAGCGACGGCGGGGTCATCGCGGGAATCTGCGGCGCGAGTTCGTCGTGCGCGACTGCCAACTGCACCAGCTTATCGCCGAACTTCTTCGGTAGCACTCCCGCCGGCTGCGGTTCGCGGGCATGACAGGCCAGGCAGTTGTTTTCAATCAGCAACTGCGCGCCATCGAAGGCGGCTGCAGCCTTCGCATTACTGGTCCGCCGCTGGGTGAAATAGGTTTGGAGCGCGGATGCAGCCGACTTCGGCAGCTGGTATTGCACCTGTGTTTTTTTGGGCGAGCCAACTTCCGCTGCGCAACTTTTCCGCCAATCACTTTGCTGATTCAGGCCGTCCAACACCCGAATGGGAGACAACGCCAGGCGTTCTTTCGCTGCCGGCAGTCGATGGCAGCGATCGCAGCGATGTTGACTGGCCAGCTCTCGGGCGCGGAATTTATCGACCTTCTTTCCCTCGCCTTCCGCCTCCGGTCGTTTCCCCCGTGCGGCCAGCGCGAGCGCCAGCGAAGCCCGTTCATCCGCCGTCAGATCAAAAACGGGCATCCGATGATCTCGATTGAGGCGGGCTGGGTCTTGCAGCCACTTCGCGAAATAGTCTGCCGGCCGCTTGACTGCGATGGCGGATAAATCGCCGCCGCCGAAGAGGCCACTTTCGCCGAACTCGCCCACGCGATGACAGGCCAGGCAACCGCGGGTGAACAGCAGTTGATCACCCGCTTCGCGCGACGGCGTGGGCTTTTTTGGATCCGGTTTAGCGGGCTTCTCTGGTTTCTTGGACTTTGATTCATCCTTCACGGGATGTGCCGTAAGCAGCCAGTCGGCGAGCAACTCGGCGTCGGCGGCGGGAAGTGAAAAACAAGGCATGCGACGTTCGATCGCGGCGCTGATTGTTGCCTCAGTCTTCGGTTGTTGATGCGCGGATGAGTGGAGCCAATCCACCAGCCAGTCTCGGTGCATATTTCCGGCCAGTTGATCAAGAGCTGGCGCCGGCAAGTTGTCCGCTGGCGAATCGGCCTGTTCATGACAGGCTGCGCAGCGCAACGCGCGGGCGAGAACGCGGCCGCGTTCGAATTCCGTCGTCAGCGTTTTGTTGCGATCATGCGCGAGCGCTCGCGCCGGGATCGGTTCGCGCTCGAAGCGGTCGCTGGACCAGAAGAGCGAGATCCGCGCGGGCCAGGCCGTGGCGGTGAACGTCACTTCCAGCGGCAGCGGACCGAAGGAGAGTGTTTGCGGTGTTGACGATTCCCAGCCCTTCAGGCCCGTTGTGGGCGAGACTATCTTGCCATTGAGTTTGATTTGAGCATCACCGCTGCCATGCAGATGCAGTTGATACATGCCGTCATCGGGCACAATCAGGAGGCCGCGATAGGTGACGGTGAAGAACGTGCCCGGTAGCAATCGTTCATCGGGGCGGTCGGCCCAATTCCCCGCGATGACTGGTTCGAGTTTTTGTACAGGCTCAATGCCGGCGTGGCGATACTCGGCGATCAGGCTGGGGAGGAAGGGTTCTTCTTCGGCTACTTCCTGAGCGAACGATTGCGCGGCAACAATCAGTCCAACTGCGCAGGCAATGGAGCGCGCTAGTATTCGATGCAACATAGATTCGCCCTCACAGCGTACTAACGGTTTATCAGCCGCTGGGTCCTAGCCCACGGTTCGGATTCGGGTGCCGGAAATGGAACCGCACGCGAGCGCGTGGCGGCTGATGGGACGCTCCGCGTGATGAATACTATACGCCGAACAGCGAGTCACCGCCGCGGACGTCGAAGACGCGGCGGGGCGTGTTGCCGGCAGCGGGGCGGACATGTTCGCCCAGGGGGACGAACCGCCCCACGGTAACGTCGTAGGCCAGCACGTCGCCGGAGGCAATGTCGTAGACCCAGGCATGAATGCTGAGCTGCTCCTTCGCCATCGCTACGGCCACCGCGGGATGCGTTTGCAGGTTCTCGATCTGCGTGAGGACGTTCTCTTCAGTGACCGCCCGCAGCAACTCGTCGCCCAGCGCCTGCGGATACTTGACCTTCACCAGCCGCCGGGTTGCTTCCGCATGTCGCAGCCAATTGGCGACGGAAGGCATCTCGGAGAGCGCTTCCGGCTGAAGCAGTCCTTTCATGGCACCGCAGCCCGAATGACCGCAGATGACAATGTGCTTGACGCCCAGCGCCTGCAGCGCGAATTCGATGGTCGCCTCTTCGCCGCCAGTGGTGACGCCGAAGGCGGGGATGAGATTTCCCGCGTTGCGAATGACGAACAGATCGCCGGGGTCGGTGTGCGTGATGAGATTCGGATCGATGCGCGAATCAGAACAGGTGATGAATAACGTTTCTGGGCTTTGATTTTTGGCGAGGTCTTCAAACAGTTCCTGCTGGGTGTGAAAGATGTTTTGCCGAAAATGTCGCACACCGGAGAATAAGTCGTTCATTCTTGGGTCTGTCTTTTTGTCCGGTCCCCACTGCTCGGTACTCGCGGTACGCCGCGGGTCGACAGGGAGAGGGTTAGGGTGAGGGGTTTTTGGGTGGAGGCTCGAAAACGGTTCAGCCCCTCACCCCGGCCCTCTCCCCTGCGTACAGGGGAGAGGGAGTGAGTATAACAATCACGCACACCAGCCTGGTTGCGGCTTGTCCCAGACCTGCGGTTCGCGGCCGGCGCGGAGCTTGTTCACCGCGGCTTCCGCATCGGCGACGTCTTTAGCAGTTGGATGCACTTCCAACGTCACGAGAAACGCCGCCCGCTTCCCGCCGGCGATCTTCACCACGCGGCCTTGTTCACCTTCGTAGCTGCGCGGATTCGGGAAATTCGTGCCCGGCTCCAGGCCCGTCACGTAGCCATCGCTTTCGGAAGTTGTGTTCTTCCAAATCGTGAAGCAGGGGAGTTGCCGCTTGTTGAAGACCAGGCTCACGCCTTGCGTGCCATGGGCGTTCTTCAGCAGCGTGCGGGTCCAGCCATCGTCGGCGGCGTGCAGTTCCAGAAAGTAAACCATTTCCTCAAAACCGGCCTGCGGCGCGGGATAACTATCCCAGGTTTTGACGCCGCCGGCCGCGTGCGCCGTGCGCGGCACGACGGTCTTCGCGGGGCAGACGACGCGCGAACCGCCATCGAGCAGTGGCTGGCCGAAATTGGCGTGATAGAGCATCTGCATCTCGGCGTCGCTGGCGGAGAAGTTTTCAATCTCGTCGTGAATCGTCAGCGAGCTATCGTTGAACCGCGTGGTGAATTGCGTGACCATCCGCAGCTTGAGAAAATGAAACCGGGTCTCTTCGACGATGCCGCGAACGCTGATTTCTTGCGTCGTGGTATCGACCGTTACCGAAACATGAATCGCCGGGCGGTTCGCAATCCGGCCATGCACGGGATGCTTCAGGCGGCCGGTCTCTTTATCGAACTCCGGCGCGCCGTTGCTTTCCAGCCCGCAGCGGACGAGCAACTCGTCGAAGCCATCGAGCCAGCCTAGGCCACTCGGTTCGCCCACATCGACGAACATCGGATGCACCGGGCCGCGAACCGGCGACTTCCAGCCAATTTCGAGATCGCCCAGCCAGGCCTTCCACAGCCCCATGCCGCGGGTGGGCAAGATCGAAAACGAGAGCTTGCCGTTATTCACGCGGATTTCATCGACCCCTTCGCTGAGGCCGCCGTGCAATGTTCGTTTTTCGATCTTCCAAGTGCCATCCACGCCCAATTCTTGCGGCGTGATGGTCATTTGATCGGTGCGCGTATTATCTGCCTGGTGCAGTAAAGTCCAAGAGCGGGTGGCCATGATGTAGTTCTCGAATTATTCTTATTCCCTCTCCTCGGTACTCGCGGTACCCCGCGGGTCGACAGGGAGAGGGTTAGGGTGAGGGGTTTTGGGGTGGAGAGTCGAAAGCGGCTCAGCCCCTCACCCCGGCCCTCTCCCCAGAGTACTGGGGCGAGGGAGTTATGTTGTCACAACCTCTGCCTCTTTCACGACTAGCCGGCGGATGCCGGTAGCGTGACCTGTGACAGGATCAATATCGACGATGGTGCCGTGCAACTGCACGTCGCCGGTTGCGACATCGAACTGCGTCGGTTGAAACGTGATTGTAGTCTCCATCACGCGGTCGATTCTACGGCCGAGAATGCTCTCGTGCGGGCCGGTCATGCCGACGTCGCATTGAAACGCAGTGCCGCCGGGCAGGATCTGCTCGTCGGCGGTCGTCACATGCGTATGCGTGCCCAGGACTGCGGAAACGCGGCCATCGAGCAGCCGGCCCATCAGTTGTTTATCACTGGTCGCTTCGGCATGAAAATCGAGCACGCGGATTTTCACATCCGGGGGCAACTCCGCAAGGATGCGTTCGGCGGCGGCAAAGGGGCAATCGACGGGCTTCATGAACACCCGGCCCAGGAGCGAAAAGACCGCGACCTGTTCACCGCTGGCAGCAGTCACAATCGCAAACGTCTTGCCCGGCGCTTTCTCCGGATAGTTCGCCGGCTTGACGATATTGGTCTCACTCGCGAGCACGCCGCAGATTTCGTTGCGGCGATAGATGTGATCCCCCAGCGTGATGCAATCGACGCCGGCCGCGATCAGCTTGCGATAGATGGTCGGACTGAGGCCGCTGCCATCGAGCGCGTTCTCCGCGTTGGCAATGACGAGGTCGAGCGATTCGCGCTGTCGCAATACCGGCACCGCCTGCGCAACGATCCGCTGCCCCGGTTTGCCGACAATGTCGCCGATCAGCAGGATGCGCACAAAAACCTCACGAAGAAACATCGGCACGGTAGCCGATTTTACGTTTGGGTGGTGGCTCGGGAGAAGCCATCAACTGGCGAATTGCATCGAAGACGATGCGTAATTGCTCGTCATGCTGACCGAGCTGTTTTTCAATCTCTACAAGTTTGCGCGCGAGATCTTTATGAGTGGCCAGCACCTCGCGCAGCCTTACAAAGGCCCGCATAATGGCGATGTTGACTTCAATCGCCCCGTTGCTCCGGAGTACGTTGGAGAGCATCGCGACCCCTTGCTCCGTGAGTGCATAGGGGCGGCTTCTGCGACCCCCGTGCTTACCAGAACTTGATATTCCAATTTGGAACATCAAGTTTTCAGCCTCTTCTTTGGTGAGCTGAAACATGAAATCGTCGGGGAAGCGATTCCGGTTCCGACTGACGGCTTTGTTCAGATTTGCCGTCGTCACTCCGTACATCAACGCCAGGTCTTTATCCAGCAATACCTTCTGCTCCCGAATAAACAGAATCGACTGCTGGATTTGCTCCTCGGGTACTAGCGACTTCCCCATGGTTGTGGTTTTCCATTAGAACGCTTGTTCGGACACGTTGTCTTGATGTTTGAGATGCCAAATTGGCATTTCAAACGTCAAGACAGCTATCTAGCCACCTCAATAAACCGCGACTCCCGCACCACCGTCACTTTGATCTCACCAGGATAAGTGAGTTGCTCTTCAAAAGCTTTCGCAATATCGCGGCACAGCTTTGCCGCCTTCGCATCATCCGTATCGCGTGAGCTGGCGAGGACGCGCAGTTCGCGGCCGGCTTGAATCGCGAAGGCTTGTTCGACGCCGGGGAAGCCGCAGGCGATGGATTCGAGCTCTTCCATCCGCTTGATATATCGTTCGAGCGACTCGCGGCGAGCACCGGGGCGCGAAGCACTGCAGGCATCGGCCGTGGCGACCAGCATCGTATACGGATATTCAGTGACAATTTCATCGTGATGACCAAAGGCCGCGTGGACCACCTCCACCTTTTCATTATGCCGCTTGAGCAGGTCGGCGCCGATCTTCGGATGGCCCCCTTCGAGCTCGTGGTCGGCCGCTTTGCCAATATCGTGCAGCAATCCCGCGCGACGGGCGAGCGTGCCATCCAGGCCGATCATTTCTGCCAGCAACCCGGAGAGGAACGCCACTTCCACGCTGTGCCGCAGCACGTTCTGGCTGTAACTGGTACGGAAGTGCAATCGCCCCAGCATGTAGAGCACGCGCGGGTGCAAGCCATTCGCACCGACTTCTTCCGCGGCTTCTTCCCCCTTCTTTTGGATGAAGGTCTCAATTTCCTTTTGGGTTTCGGCGGCGATCTCTTCAATCCGCGAAGGATGAATCCGCCCGTCGGCGATGAGCTTGGCCAGTGATTGCCGGGCGACTTCGCGGCGCACGGGGTCGAAGCCGCTGACGATGACGACGCCCGGCGTATCGTCGATGATCACATCGACGCCGGTCGCTTTTTCAAACGCGCGGATGTTTCGCCCTTCGCGGCCGATGATCCGGCCCTTCATTTCGTCGTTCGGAATATCGACCGTGCTGGTTGTGCTCTCGGCCGTGTGGGCAGAAGCATAGCGCTGAATCGCAGTGAGGATGATGTCGCGGGATTTTTGCTCCACCTGCTCCTGCACGCGGCGTTCGTGCCTAAGCACAATGCCGCCCATCTCGGATTGCAGTTCGTTTTCGAGCGTATCGAGCAGCCGCTTGGTGGCTTCGCCGGCGGAGAGGCCGCTCAGGTTGTGCAAGGTCTGCCGCTGTGACTCGACGAGCTTGGCCAGCTCTTCATTGCGACGGCTGGCGTCTTCGAGTCGTTCCGCGAGGCGACGCTGCGTGGTTTCGACAATCCGCTCTTGCTTGCGCAGATCGTCCCCCTGCTGCTGCATGGTCTCTTGCCGTTTCTCGATGCCGCGTTCTCGGTCGCGCAGCTCTTCGCGACTTTTGTTGAGTGCTTTTTCCGAATCCGCTTTCGAGGCCAGTTCCCGCTCCTTGATCGCGAGTTCGGCTTCCTTCACCTTGGCTCCCGCATCGCGAGAGGCGCGATCGAGAATTTCCTTGGCTTGATTCTCCGCATCGACTTTGCGGAGCCGATCGAGAAACTTGATCACGCCAAACGTCAAGATGGCCGCGACTGCTGCTGCAATCGCGCCGATCAATACAGGATTGTCCACAACGCCTCCGCTTATCGGCTGGCATCCGAACGTGGGCAAGCTGCGGCGGTCCTGATCGCCCCGTGCAACGCAATTTGCGTCGCGGCGTCAAGTTCGACGGCGAACGAACAAACGTAATGACGAGAACCAACTCGAAAAGCGTGCTACTAACTTCGATCGCGGTCGGCGGGACCAGATTGACGCGGCCCCGGACGGGCCGGCGCGGGGACGAGGATGAGTGAACGCCAATTTCCAAACGAATTACTTGTCAAACATTCACTAATCGGCGCATGGTTGTGTTCTGGAGCCAGTGACCTCGCCAAGCCCGGACGCAATTTGCGTCCGGCCTGTCGGTAATCACCTTCCAAAGCAACTTGGACAACGGGGCGCTCGACCTGGCTGCCGGGGGCGCGATCGCTGAGTAGCGAAGATTGCCCGCGGGCACACAGCCAGCGCCAGACCATCACAATGAACACCATACCGCCCATTCCCCGTTGGGCCGCTGGGAAGCTGCCCAACCATCTCTAGCCTTCCAACAATCCTCGCGGCATTTTACCGCAGGGCATGCAGCAATCGAATGCTAACGTCAATACGCTTGCCCACTCCGCCGAAGGGCCGAAGCGAGCTTCCACACTTGTCTGCCAAAATGTCTTTGTCCGGGGGCGAACCCGTTGTCACCCCCCTGGCACGTGTAGCATGTTAGCAGAGAGTTAAGAAATCGCAAGAATGGGGAGAGCCACCGGCTTTAAGCCATTGGTATCTACACAACTATCCCGAATTTAGTAAGGAAATTGGCAATTTTACTTTGGCGAGCAGGGCTTGCAAGGC
>JAYTUF010000829.1:0-3730 GCA_043744755.1 Anatilimnocola sp. | reverse complement strand
ACTCCGGCGTGTTGAGCAGCGCCCATAGCAGGTCCTCGGCAGATTGACGGCGGGTGGTTTCCGGGCGGGCGAATACCTGGCCGCCGATTTCGCGCTCGGCGGCATCGGGCAGGCGGCCATAACAAAGCACGTACAACTCTTCAACGATTTGAGCGGGCGAGCGATTGCTCTTCGCCAGTTGACTCGCGATTCCTTCGTCCGACGTCACTTTGCCTTGCATGGTCTTCGAGTTCATCAGATGCAACGCCTGCGTGACGGCGCCATCGGCCATCCGCTCGCAGGGTGGGTTGAGATTCGGATCGGGCCGGCCAAACGTATCGAGCGTGAGTGAATCGATGCGGGTCGTCCACAACTGGCTCGCCCGCGATTCGCCGGGCATCGCTTCATATTTCTCCGGCAGCCCCGTGATATCGCAAATCGCATCGGCCAGCACTTCCGCTCTCATGCGCGTGCGATAGCGACGCGAGAAGTTTTTGGTGTCTTGCACATTCGCCCCTTCCGGCCGCACGCTCAGGCTATAAACATGCGAATTGCAAATCACGCGGATCAGTTGCTTCAAATCATACTTCTGCTCTCGCAAATGGCTGCCCAGCGCGGCCAGCAGCGCGGAATTCGACGGCGGATTCGTCGCCCGCAGATCATCGACCGGCTCGACCAGGCCGCGGCCCATCAGTTCCGCCCAAACGCGGTTGGCAATGGTGCTGAGGAAGTAATCGTTTTGGCCCGACACAATCCAATCAGCCAAGGCTTGCCGCGGATCGTCGTCCTCGCCGATGACCGGCGCGCTGCCGAACAGCGGCCGTGGTTCCATTTCCTTGCCGGTCGTCGGATGCACGACTTTTTTGGGCTTGCCGAGCAGGATGATCTCTTCACTGCCGGAGATCGGCGCCGAGATGCCGGTTCCCTTGCGGCCCACGCGCGAGAAGTACGCGGCGAAGCTATAGAAATCGTCCTGGCTCCATTTCTCAAACGGATGGTGATGGCATTTGCAGCAATCGAGTCGCGTGCCCAGAAACAATTGCGAGATCATTGTCGTCAGTTCGGCCGGTTCGCGGCGATCGCGAAACAGCACCGCGGCACCATTCTTCCAAGCACTCCCTTCGGCAGTGATGAGCTCGCGGGCGAACTGATCATAGGGCTTGTTCTGGCGGAAGCTGTCGCGAATCCATTGATCCATCGACATCACCGACTTCATCCCGACGTGATACGGATTCGGCCGCAGCAGGTCTGCCCACTTGCCCGCCCAATGATCGGCATATTCGGGGCGATCTAATAACTGGTCCACTAACCTTCCCCGCTTGTCGTTTCGCGAATCCGCGAGAAACTCTCGCACCTCTACAACCGTGGGGAGTCGTCCAATAATGTCGAGATGAGCGCGACGAAGATAGGTTGCATCGTCGCAAGGGAGCGAAGGAAGCAGCCCCTGCGACTGCAACTTATTCCACACCAGGCCATCAATAAAATTCTTTCGCGGCAACGCAGCATAGGCCGCGGCATCGACTTCCCCGGTCACCGGAATCGCGACGGTGCAAGTAGCGATCACGTCCATGTATCGCACCATCAAGGTAGCTTCGCCGGGCAGTGCGCCGGCGGAGATCAGCCCGCTGCGATCAACGGCCACGATGGCGGCTTCATTCGATTGAAATGCAGTCTGCGCCGTAACATCCCGCCGCGTGCCATCGGAATATTCGGCGGTGACGACGATTTGGTGTTTATCTCGCGGCCGCAGCGTGGCCTGCGGCGGATCGAGCTTCACGCCGACCAGTTTTGGTTCATTCGCGATGCGGCGGGGAGCGCCGGCGGCGATCCAGTTCCGCACCGTTTCAAAATCCGCCCCGTTTGGTTCGAGCCGTTGCCCGCCACCATGCGGCACGAGCGCGCTTGCCTTTTGCAGCAACAGGCTGCGCTCCGGCGAGGCGAGAAAGATCCGCCGACCGCGAGCGTGCTGGGTCAGCGCGGCGAAATCAAAATCGGCGTCGAACGACAACAGCGAGAGTTGAAACCCATTCTGCCCGCGCGACTTGCCATGGCACGCGCCGGCGCTGCAACCGTTCGCAGCCAGGATCGGCTGCACATCTAGTTCAAAGCTCAATTGCTTTTCCAATACAGGCGCATCCGCGGCAGCGGCTGGAATAGCAACCAGCGCCATGACTGCCAGCAGCCAAAGGCGGCGAACCAATTTCGTCATGAGCGTCTGTCGCGGGTGGGAGGAATGGAAGCAGCGAGCCGATTGAATGGGGTGGGAGTTGGCGGCTCGATTCCATTGTACTGACCCAGCCCCGCGTAACTCAAGCCAATGGTTACGCTTCTGTCCGATATGCTTGACATTGTTCCCCTTCGCGGTTCTAGTCAGAGGCAAGCTAGGGAGGGTGTTTTTGGAGTTAAGGCTATCGTGCTTCAACGTATGTTGCCCCAGCGAAGCGTTTCGCTGACGAATCTGCAGGCCGACGAACAAGTCGTCCTGTTTCCCACCATCGGCTATCGCAGTGCCGACGGCCGGGGCTGGCATGTGCAGGTGCATGGCGATGTTTTCTCGCTCGGCACCGTCGGTTTGGGGAAGCGGTTCCTGCTGAAAATGTTGCAGCAGGTGATGAAGGTCCCCAAGGATGCGTTTGAATCCGACCTGTTTCGCTACCGCATTCAGCGGTTTCTGGCTCGCGATGAGCATGGCAAACAAATCGCCGTGAAGCTCGGCGACGATATTCACGTCCTCCCCAAAAAGTCCCGCCAAAACGGCCATTTCTTCGGCACGCTGCGGCTGAGCGAACAACAGCTCGCGCCGCTGACCACGACGACCGCACACACGCAGCGGCAACTGGCGGTCGATGTTTGCACCGCTGCGGGAGAAGGCCTGGGACTGCACGCTCCGGTCCATTTGCTGGAGCCGACCGGCGTCTCGATCATTTCTGACATCGATGACACGCTCAAGCATTCGCACGTCATCTGCCGCCGCACCTTGCTCGCGAACACCTTTCTCAAGGAGTTTGAGCCGATCGCCGGCATGGCCCACTTGTTTCAAGCCTGGGAAGCCCAGGGGGCGGCCTTTCATTATGTCTCGTCGTGCCCGTGGCAGTTGTATCCGCATTTGCAAGCGCTGTTTGGGGCTGTGGGATTTCCCGCTGGCTCGTTCCATCTGCGGGCGTTTCGGCTTCGCGACCATCTCATCCGCAAGTTGCTCCTGCGGCGGTCCGGCAAAGCGACGATGATTCACGCCCTGCTCAAACTTTTCCCGCAGCGAAGGTTCGTGCTGGTGGGAGACAACGTCGAAGCCGATCCCGAAATCTACGGCACCGCGGCCCGCTGCTTTCCCAACCAGGTGCAGCAGATTCTGATCCGCTCGCTCGCCGGCCCCAAGCATGATCCCGCGCGTTACGCCGCCGCTTTCCGCGGCCTCCGCCCCGGGGTCGTACGCATGTTCGCTTCGGCCCATGATATTCCGCATGATTTGCCCACTCGGTGAACTGGCTTTTTCGTCGTAAGTTCGCGAGACTGCATCGCCATTCACGTCTAAACTGTCCAGCAATTCCACCCGCGTTCCTCCGGACATATTGTGGAAACACGGCAAATACCGCGGTTCCCAGGGAACCGTATGTTCCATTGATGGACACCCCCCTTTAGCGGTCCGCAATGACTTAGGATCGGCGCATCAATAACTGCCGTACTCATTCCGGAACAGCGCGGTAGTTCCATTTAGGGAGCAGGTTGTCGAAGAGGAGCGTCACGTTGTCTT
>JAYTUF010000828.1:0-3734 GCA_043744755.1 Anatilimnocola sp. | reverse complement strand
GTCATCGGCGGCGGCATCACCGGCCTGGCCGCGGCCCATCGGCTGCGCGAGTTGTTGCCCGCTGCTCAGTTGACTGTCTTCGAGTCCAGCGACCGACTCGGCGGCGTGCTGCAAACGGTGGAGCGCGATGGTTATCTGATCGAGCGTTCGGCTGACATGTTCAACACGCGGGAACCGTGGGCGCTTGATCTGTGCCAGCGCATTGGTCTAGCAGATGATCTGATCAATACCGACCCGCGCTACCGCCGGGCGTTCGTGGTGCATCGTGCCAAACTCGTTCCCGTGCCCGAAGGTTTCACGTTGATGTCTCCGGCCAAAATTTGGCCGATGCTCAAGACTCCACTCCTCAGTCCGCTCGGCAAATTGCGGCTGGCCAGCGAATATCTGATTCCCGGCAAGCGTGACGACACGGACGAAAGCCTCACCTCATTTGCGCTGCGGCGTTTCGGCCGGGAAGCGTTCGACCGCTTGATTCAGCCGCTGATCGGCGGCATCTACACCGCTGACCCCGATCGCCTCAGCATGCGGGCGACGCTCAAGCAGTTCGTCGATTACGAACAGAAATATGGCAGCCTGATCCGCGCGCTGCGCGCCACACAAAAGACAGATCCGGGCAAGGCGAAAGAAGCTTTGGGAAGCGGAGCCCGCTATGGGCAGTTCCTCGCGCCGAGGCTGGGAATGAGTCAGCTCGTGAACGCCGTGGCAGCCAAGTTGTCGCCGGAAACGATTCAGTTGCATTCGCGCGTCGAACGCATCGAACGAGCGCCAGCCGGCAGCACTGCTTACTGGTGCCTTTTTCTGCAGGACTCCCCTGCCCCGCTGGCGTTTGATGATCTGATCGTGGCTTCGCCTGCCTACGCTTGCCCTCAATTGCTCGAAAGGATCGCGCCGCAACTCGCCGCGCTAGTGAAACTCATTCCCCATGCAGGCTGCAGCGTCGCCGTGCTTGGTTATCCGCGCACGCAGATCGAACATCCGCTGAATGGCTTTGGGTTCGTCGCGCCGCGGATTGAGAAGAGGCGGATCATCGCAGGGAGTCTGGCCAGCGTCAAGTTCGCCGGGCGAGCGCCGGACGGCAAAGTGTTGATGCGAGTCTTTGTCGGCGGTGCTTTACAACCGGAGTTGAATGAACTCGATGACCGGGCCATCGAAACACTCGTGCGCGGCGAATTGCATGAATTGCTCGGCGTCAGTGGCGAGCCCGAGTTTTGCCAGATCAATCGCTGGCAAGGCGTGATGCCGCAATACCACGTCGGCCATCTGGATCTCGTCGCCAAGATCGACGCCGCCGCGAACTCAATGAACCATTTTGCCTTGGCGGGCAACGCCTATCATGGCGTCGGCATTCCGTTCTGCGTTCGCAGCGGGGAACAAGCGGCCGAGAGGATTGCTGGTGCATAGTAGGCCGGCAACAAGCGTACTCGCGCAGTTCCGGCAGACCTACGAGTTGACGATTCTTCAAGAATCCTGCCGGAACTTCGGAGTACCTTGTTCCGGCCAACTTCACCAGCGAAACAAGCCGGTGCCCCAAGCCAGGCCAGCGCCAAAGCCACTGAGCAACACATTGTCGCCGCGGTGTAGCAGGTTCTTTTGATTCAGTTCGTCCAGCACGAGTGGAATGCTGCCCGCCGAAGTGTTGCCGTAGCGATCGAGATTCATGACCACGCGCTCAAGGGGCATGCCCAGGTCCGCCGCGGCTGCTTCCAAGATTCGCTTATTGGCCTGGTGCAACACCAGCCACGTCACATCGCTGGTCGTCAGCCCGGCATGGCCCAATACCTCGCGACAAGAATCGGCCACCAACCTCACCGCCCATTTGAAAACCGCCCGGCCATCCATCGCCATGTATTGCCGGCCCTTTTCCATCCCCTGCGGTGTCAACGGTTCGCGCGAACCGCCGGCCGGAATATGCAACAACTCAACGCCGCTGCCATCCGCGCCGAGCGTGTAAGCAAGCAACCCTTGATCGGCTTGACCCGCGCCGAGCAACACCGCCCCGGCGCCATCGCCGAAGAGGGGATAGGTTTTTTTATCGGCGGGGTTCACCGCGCGGGTCATCACATCGCTGCCGACAACCAGTACCCGTCGCGCGTTGCCGGTTTTCACGAACTGCATGCCGGTCGCAAGGGCATACATGAAACCCGCACAGGCCGCGCTCACATCAAAGGCGGGAGCGCTGCAACCCAAGCGACGTTGCAAACGGCAGGCAGTGGATGGGGCGGGACTATCGGCGCTCATCGTCGCGAGGACAATCAGATCGACATCCTGCGCGGCAACCTCCGCCTGCTCCAAGCACCTGAGCGCGGCTTCATAGGCCAGATCACTGGTCGCAACATTCGCCTCGGCTTGTCGTCGTTCGCGAATGCCGGTCCGCTTTTCGATCCATTCCGCATCACAGCCCAGCGAGGCGAGGTCTTCGTTGCGCACGACGCGGGGTGGAACATAGCCGCCGATCCCGAGGATCTGAACTCCGGTCAACGTCCAAATGGGCGAATGCAACCGATCTTCGGACGCAGGCAGAATCGCGGGGTCGATGCGGGAAACGGAAGTTGTCATGCCTGTTCCGTGAAAAGAGGTGCGCCAAGGCAAAGGCCATTGCAAAAAGCGGCTCCGCCAATCAACTGGCACGCCTGTGCTAAATTATACCCCTTGAGTTGTTCGCCGGATAGCTGCTAGCGAGCGGCGGGAACCCGCGATACCGGTTTGAGCTCCCCTGCCCTGCCCTTTTTATTGACTCGCTGAGGACTGAGTTATGCCCCTCCCTAAACTTCCTCCGCGAAAGCCTGATGGCCATAAAGGGGACTATGGACGGGCCTTGCTGATTGGCGGGTCGTATGGGATGGCGGGGGCGATCAGTCTGGCGGGGATGGCCTGTTTGCGGAGCGGGGCGGGGCTGGTGCGACTGGCGGTGGCGAGTCATACGCTGCCGCTCGTGGCGGCGCATGATCCGTGCTATATGACGACGGCGCTGAGTTGCAGCGGGACCTCGGGGGACTTTTTGCTGAGGGCTACGCTCGACGAACTCAAGCCGGTGATTGAGACGGCGACGTGCGTGGCGATTGGGCCGGGACTGGGGCAATCGGCCACGCGGACGAAGTTGGTGAAACACGTCTATGAAACGCTGTCGCAGCCACTCGTCGTCGATGCGGATGGACTGAATGCGCTCGCCGCCTTAGCTCAACAAGAGCTTCAGCCGCCGAAGCACGCGGGGCCGCGGATTCTCACGCCACATCCGGGCGAGTTCTCGCGGCTGGCCAATCAGAAATTCGATTCTCGCGAAGCACAGATTGCCGCCGCGAAAAAGCTGGCATTGGCCTGGGATGTGGTCTTGGTGCTGAAAGGTCAGCACACGCTCATCACCGATGGTCAGCAGCACGAGCTGAATCAAACGGGCAATCCCGGCATGGCGACCGGCGGCAGCGGCGATGTGCTGACGGGAATCATCACTGCCCTCGTCTGCCAAGGCCTCTCGCCCTATGACGCGGCAGTGCTCGGCTGCCATGTGCATGGCCTGGCGGGTGACTTGGCGGCGGAGGAAGTCGGGCAGGTTTCGTTGATTGCGACGGATATTGTGCGGTATCTTCCCGGGGCGTTTCGGCGGGAAGAGAGTTCTGAGTTCTGAGTTTCGAGAACAGCTCGGAATTGGGAGGGCGAGGCTCCTGCCGAGCCGTGGGGCGGAAAACATGTCATTTCGCGATTCCGGCTCCGCAGGAGCGTCGCCCTCCCAGGGATCC
>JAYTUF010000827.1:0-3740 GCA_043744755.1 Anatilimnocola sp. | reverse complement strand
CCGTGCGGCGGAGCGACAAGCTGACCACGATCTACATCTGCCTAATTGGCGAGTTCACGCCCCACCAGCGCGAAGTGCTGACGGCGGCCGAGAAGTATTTAAGCATCCTCTACGACGCGCCGGTCAAGGAGCGGAAGACCATCGCGCTCGAAGACATCCCTCCGCGCGGGCAGCGGGGAAGCGGGGACAGTCAGCAGATTCTGACGACGTACGTGCTCGGCAACGTGCTCGGCCCCGACCGGCCCAAGGATGCGCTGGCGTATCTCGCTTTCACGGCTACCGATTTGTACCCCGGCGAGGATTGGAACTTCGTCTTTGGCCAGGCGACCCTCAGCGAGCGAGTCGGCATCTGGTCGATTCATCGCAACGGCGACCCAGCCGAAAGCGACGAAGCCTACCGGCTCTGCCTCCTCCGTACCCTGAAAATCGCCGGCCACGAGACGGGGCACATCCTCACGATGCAACATTGCATCGCCTTCCACTGCGGGATGAACGGCTGCAACAACCGCAAAGAATCCGACCGCGCCCCGCTCGCCTTCTGCCCCGTCTGCTTCCGCAAACTCTGCTGGAACCTGCAAGTGGACCCAAAGACGCACCTGCAAAAGCTCGCCAAATTCTGCACCGACGAAAAGCTCACCGACGAAGCCGCGAGCTTTGAACGGCAAGCGAAGGCGCTCGCGAAGAGGCCCTAACTGAAGCCTGAAGCGCAAGCGAAGGAGCCATTTTCGAGTCGCCCGCGACCGCCGGCCTTGTGCCGGCGGGGCGATCACTGGTCAGCTACTACTCGTAGACTGCGGCAGTTCGACCTGTATCGCGAACTCGAAACACTCCGCGAGTACATCCTCATCGCCCAGGATGAACCGCACGTCGAGCGCTTCGTGCGGCAGGCCGACAACTCCTGGAACCTGACCGTGGTCAAAGGCCTCAGCGCGGTGTTAGAGATTCCTTCGCTTCCCTGCTCGTTGCCCTTGTCGGAGATTTATGAAGACATAACGTTCGGGCCAGAGTGACAAATCCAGTCCCGTAGGTCAGGCACGGTACTCTGTGCATGACAGAGTGGACGTTGTCTCTCTGTCGGACGGGCTTCCACGGCACCAGTCATGCTACAAGCCTGCCCGCGTCCGGAAAACCAACCTCGCCAAGTGGCGAAAGACAACCAGGGTTATTCGCCACCACCCCCCAGCCAAACCCGAGTGCGGCGCTCCCTCATGGCGAAAAACCCACCAGGTTTCTCGCGACATCCCCACGGTTGAGGGGCGTGGCCAAATCGAAAAGAACCCTGACCGTTTTTCCCTTCTAATCACCCCTCCCGCTCGATCCCATTCCGTGGGAAAGGCTGGGCTGATTCGTCGCTCGCGGCATGTCATCATGGAGAGCGAAATCGCTGCCCGGCCGTGTTATCGCTATCGCGAAAACACAGCCACCCACCCAACAAAATACGGCCACCCCGCCGCCCATTTGACCACTGATCGCTTGGGGAACGGTGGCATACTTATTCATAACTCCAATGGGGGCATCGCGGCAACGCTGATGGTTGACGAGTTCAGAAACGGAATGGCAAGAGTCTTCGACAGGAGTGGAACCGTAAAGGGCGGCTTGTAATTCAGTTGTTCGGCAGGGCGGCACGGTCGGCTGGCCGCTGACTTTGAGTGGCACGGCGTGTACTCACCCGTGTCTTCCCGGGTCTTATGATAGGTGTCCTGGCGAGAAAGGGTTAATGTACACTGCGCGAGGCAAGGCCGCTGATCGCCGCAGTGGGTCATGGTCGGCGCGTGTGCCAAAGCTGGCCGGGCAAAGTCGTGATCTTGGGGAGCAGAGGATCAAAATGCTGGCCCTCGGTTGCGTAGAACTTCGCACGCGACCAGCGGCAGTCAGTGCTGGCTTGTCAGCCTCGCGATCGTAGACGCAGTAGTAGTATTTGGCAACGATCGCTTGACAGCAACCCGACTTCGACCCGGTCGAGAAAAGCGATGTCCGTCTTATCCAGCCAGCCGTGCCTGACGACGTTACGGCTTATGGTACGGAACGTGGGAGGGAAGCATGGGAAAGTGCTTGGCATTGAGCGTGACCAGTGTTGCCCCCTGAGCTTTGGCGCAGGCGGCAATGAGAGCGTCCGCGAGTCCGACGCCGTAGCTCTTGCCGAAATCGCGGCGATAGAGTCCGCCTTGCTCAGCAATGCCAGATTCAATTACGACTACCTGAAACGCGCGAATGAACGATTCGAGTGCCGTTCGCTCCGCCCCGTCTCGCACGCCGGCATAGAGTTCAGCCACCGTGATCGCGGAAATGAAGTTATTGCCGCTGAGACCCTCGAGATACGCAATCGCGTCCGCATTTCCGCGCAGATAGTCAATCGCCACGTCGGTATCGATGAGAAATGGAGCAGCCATTTTCGGCAATTCCTAATACCGGTCCATTTCGGCCCGCAGAGCGCGAAAATCGGGCAGGTCTGTGCGGTCCTTCCAAATCCCCCGCGCCTGGCGAACTAACGCGAGCCGATCGCGAGGCAGCGTAGGCCCGAGAAACTGCCGGACCGCCTCGTGCAGCAGGGCGTCTTGAGTCTTGCCCGTTGTTTGGGTCATGGCCTGCAAGGCCTCCCCTTCGGCACTGGACAACGTGATTTGTGCGGTGACCATTTACACTTGCTCCTTTCCACTCTATTGTACCGCGCCGGCGGGTGGCACGGTGTGTACTCACCCGTGTCTTCCCTCGTCTTATGAGTTAAGCGTCCTGGCGGGGAAGGGTTCATGTACACCGCGCGAGGCGAGGCCGCTGATCGCAGCAGTGGTTCATGGTCGGCGCCTGTGCCAAAGGTGGCCCGGCAAAGTCGTGAGCTTGGGGAGCAGAGGATCAAAATGCTGGCCCTCGGTTGCGTAGAACTTCGCACTCGACCAGCGCCAGTTGGTGATGGCTTGTTATTTTTGCGATTGTAGACGCAGTGGTAGTCGATCCAGCGCTGAATGTCAGATCCATTTGCCGAATCCGCTTACTGCGCCCGGTGTTTCACACCGGGGCTTCGTGCGCGGTTCTTGGGGTCACCTGACGCTGAACGATAGGCGGACTACTACAAGGCTGGGCTTCCACGGCACCAGTCATGCAAGGGATACCATGCATGACCTACATGGCTACAAGGCTCGGATGCCCGTTAACATCAATCGGACATCACTCATCCGCAAGCCCTTCAAATGTCCGCCGAAAATCCTCTTCTGTTAGCGCGGTATCGAACAGACCAACTTCCATTCCTTTGTGCCTGCTCAAGCCCATGTACCGCAGGCTCGAATCTTCATAGCGGCGAAACTTCCACACGGCGTCGTTCATTAGCGCGCTATTAAAGACGCCCAAGCTCACCAATCGCTCGAAGTCCTCGGTCGTTAACCCCGTCACCTTCTTGAACAGTTTCGGCTCCAGTTTCGTGATGACATCTTTCAAGCGCTGCTCGCGGAAGTCGGTCAGATACATAAACACCGGCACGCGGGCCGCGAACTTGATCAGCTTCTCCTGCACTTGCTTGCGCAGGCTCTTGCGCTCTTTCTCCGCCTCAGTCAATTCCTTTTTCTCTTTCGCGGTCGGTTCTTCCCCTTCGCCCGCCTTGCGCTTGGCGTCCTTGATCTGCTCAGACCGATTGATGATCGTCTCCAAATCGGCATTAAGGTTGCGGAATCCCTCAATGCTCATTAGCGCGTTCATCGCCGCGTCGTCCTTCATCAAGCGCCCGAGCGTGCTGTCATCCACGTTTACCA
>JAYTUF010000826.1:0-3746 GCA_043744755.1 Anatilimnocola sp. | reverse complement strand
GCCGGACTCTGGTCCCTGCTGTCGATGCTTGATACCCTCGAACACTACAACGTCTCCGCCTTGCAAGCCCTGCTCGCCAAAGTAAAATTGCCAATTTGCTTATTGAATTCGGGATAGTTGTGTAGATACCAATGGCTTTAAGCCGGTGGCTCTCACGCCAGAATCTGCTTCACCACTGCTGCTGGTTGGCCATCAATGAGCGACCCCGCGCCTTGCGGCCGGGGGAACGTCAACTTCGTGTGATCGAGGCCGAAGAGCTGCAGGATGGTGGCGTGCAGGTCGTAATGATTGACGATGTCTTTCACGGCTTTGTGGCCGAACTCGTCGGTTTCGCCGTGCACATGGCCGGCCTTCACGCCGCCGCCGGCGAGCCAGGCGCTGAAGCCGTAGGTGTTGTGATCGCGGCCGATGCTTTTCGCTTTTTGAATCACCGGTAGCCGGCCCATTTCGCCGCTCCAGTGAACGAGTGTGCTGTCTAAGAGGCCGCGGCGCTTGAGATCGGCGACGAGGGCGGCCGTCGGGCGATCGGTCTGGCGGCAGCGCAGCGGCAGCGATTCATGCAGGCCGCTGTGATGATCCCAATTCTGATTACCGGAGCAAACTTGAACGAACCGCACGCCCCGCTCGACCAGCCGCCGCGCGAGCAGGCAGCGGGAACCCCAGTCGCGGGTCTCGGTTTGATCGAGGCCATACAGCCGCTGCGTTTCGGCCGTCTCTTGCGAGAGATCGAGCGCTTCCCGCGCCGCGGTTTGCATCTTGGCGGCCAGTTCATAGCTGGCAATGCGGGCGGCAAGATCGTTCTCGCCCGGATGCTTTTCCAAATGAGCGCGATTCAGACCTGCGAGAAAATCAAGATACCGCTGCTGCGAGGCGGGCGTGGCATCGGCGGGCGGATCGAGATTCAAAATCCGCGGCTCGCGGGCGCGGGCCACGGTGCCTTGATAGAGCGAGGGCAGCCAACCGTTGGCCCAGTTATAGACGCCTTCGACGGGCAAGCTGGCATCGGTCAGCACGACGTACGCGGGCAGGTTGTCGCTCTCGCTGCCGAGGGCATACGTCAGCCACGAACCGAGCGCCGGCCGGCCGGTGATCGTGCGGCCGTTGCAGAGGGCGAGAATCGATTGGCCGTGATTGTTCACGCCGGTGTGCATCGAACGGATGAGCGTGATGTCGTCGGCCACGGTGCCCAGTTGCGGCAGCAGTTCGCTCAGTTCCGTGCCGCATTCGCCGCGCGGCGAGAACTTCCACTTGCTGGCCATCAGCTTCGAGCTGGCTTGCTCGACGCTATCGAACTTGATGCCCCCGCCGGTGAAGTCGGTGCCGTCGCGCTTGAACAATTCGGGCTTGGGATCGAACAGATCGAGATGACTCGGCCCGCCTTGCATGAAGAGCGAGATCATCGCTTTGGCGTGTGGTTCCGCCGCCGGTTGCTTGGGGCGGAGATCGTAAGTCGGCCGTTCGAGCGGTGGTTTGACCGGCGCGCTGGGTGCGCTGAAGCCCTCGCGCGCGAGGAGCCAGGTGAGGGCGAGCGAGCCGATGCCGGCGGCTTGCTGCGCGAGGAAGTGGCGGCGGGCGGAGCGTTGGTGGGTTGTTTGATGCATGGTGATTCCTGCGTTGGTAGCATTCCCCTCGCTGTCGCTTCGGGACTTCCTCGCTAACGCGTCGGGCTACCTTTTCAATCGATATACATGAACTGGTTGGAACCCAGCAGCGCTTGGCACAGGTTGGCGAGCGCTCGCGTGCTGGGCGATGTGGTCTTCATCGGCATTGGCTTGGCGCTTGCGAACTCGCGGGCTTGGCCGGCGAGGAATTCTTCCGCGGCCGCTTGTTGCGTGGGCGATGGTCCCCTGCCGAACACCGCCAGCCACGCGGGTTTGATTTGCGCGGCAGGTTCATCGCCAACCTGCTTGACGATTCTTTCAGATAGATACGTCGCCTGATCGAGCACCCAGCGGTTGTTCATCAGCAGCAGTGATTGCGGTGCCGCTGTCGATTGATTGCGGGCTTCACAGTTGGGCGTGAGGAGCGGCGCATCGAAAGTTTCGAGCATCGAGAGCGGCAAAGACCGGCGGACTTGCACATAAACGCTGCGGCGGAATTCTTCTTCGCCGAGTGGCACGACTTTGCCCGTCGGCCGGCCGGCGCCATCGCGGGTATCGACGCCCACGACCACTTGCCCCACTTCATCGGGCATCACGGGCACTGACTTGCCATGCAGCTTGACTGTCATCCGGCCGGTCACGGTGAGCATCGCATCGCGAAGCATTTCAGATTCGAGCCGTCGCAAGTTCATCCGGCCCAGCAAGTGATTTTCGGGATCGACGGCGTCGAGCGCATCGGTCCGCACGGATGACTGTTGAAAGGCAGCAGAGGTCAGCAGCAGGCGGTGAAAGCGTTTCAACTCCCAGCCATCTTGCCTGAAGCGCGTGGCCAGATAGTCGAGCAGTTCGGGATGCGTGGGGCGAGCGCCGAGTGTGCCGAAATCGCTAGGCGTGGCGACAATCCCGCGGCCGAAGTGATGCAGCCAAAAACGATTGACGAGCACACGGGCGACGAGCGGATGATCGCCCGCTGTGAGCCACTTGGCATAAGCCAGCCGCCGGCCGGTGGTGGGGAGCGCTGGATCATCGACGGGAATCTTCACGCTGTCCCGCGCCAGGACCGAAAGCTCCGCGGGCTGCACCGCTTCTCGAGGTGAGTTGACATCGCCCCGATAGAAGACGTGCGTCGTGGGAACTTTGCCCGGGACTTCCGTCAGCACGGCCGCTTCGTTCTCGGCGGGCTTGTCTTTGTTCAGCACCGCCGCGAGATCGCCGTATTTCTTATTGAGGGCTGCGAACCCTTCCTTATCGAACTGGTCCAGCCGGCCTGTGATGACGATCAGATCCGGATGTTTGTTCAGAAATTCCTTCTGCTCCGGCGTGCGGTCCTTGACGGCAGCCGCCACGGCTTCGCGCGCGAAGGCCTGTTCGTCCTCGGGCAATTTCGTGAACTGCTGCTCTTGCGCCGCGGCCCGCAGCACTTCTAGCTCCGCAGCCTTTTCTTTCACATTCGTAGCCAGCGCCGCTTGAATCTCTTTTGCCTTGGCGCGAGTTTCGGCCGGCCAGAGCGAGATGTTGCGCGCACCGGGCGGCCGCCAGTTCTTCACGTCATACGCAGGTTCAAAGATGGCCCGCAATTGATAGTAGTCGGTTTGCGGCAGCGGATCGTAGCGATGGTTGTGACACTGGGCACAACCGACGGAAAGACCGAGCAGCGAAGTCGAAACGATCTTGAGCGTATCGGCCAGCACTTCGTTGCGTGCGACACTTTGATCGAGCGTGGTGTCGCCCGTTCCATCGGGACCGTTCCGCAAGAACCCGGTGGCAATCAATTGATCGGCCTGCGCGGGCGAGAGGTTCGCATACGGGGGCTTCAGCAGTTCATCGCCGGCCAGTTGCTCGACAATCATCTGGTCCCAAGGCTTATCCGTGTTGAACGCCCGGATTACATAATCGCGATATTTGAAGGCATTGGGTCGTTCAAAATCCTTCTCGCTAAAACCATCGCTGTCGGCATAGCCGGCGACATCGAGCCAATGCCGCGCCCAGCGTTCGCCGTAGTGAGGCGAAGCGAGCAGGCGATCGATCAGGCGGTCCCAGGCATCGGGGGAATTGTCCGCGACGAACTCATCAATGTCAGTGGCCGTCGGCGGCAGGCCGAGCAACGTGAACCACAGCCGACGGACGAGGGTTTGCTTTTCTGCC
>JAYTUF010000825.1:0-3757 GCA_043744755.1 Anatilimnocola sp. | reverse complement strand
GGGCGGCGGGCAATACACGGGCGGACGATAGCAAGGCGGCGTGTAGCATGGGGGTTGATAGCAGGGCGGACGATAGCAATTACCACCGTAGCCACCGTATCCGTGGTCAGCTTGTGCGGTCGAGGTGAACAAGCCGCCGAGCGAGAGGGCAGCAACAGCAACGAGCGTAAACAGGAACGTCTTCATGGCACAAATCCCTTGCAAAATGAATGTATAAAAACTGCGTTGACTTGAGCGACACTGCTCAGGGCAACGGAATGGTCTAAAAGCAGCGGTTGTGCCAGCAAAACAGGCACTTGCTGTAACGCAATACCCAGCAACGACTTAAAATTTATTCGCGAATGGCATGGGGCGCCGCCAGCGTCGCAAGCGCTGTCATGCTGATGACAGTGCGATGTCAAACTGATACTTCTGCGGGAGAAATCCGGTCTGCGTAAGCGAATCTGACTGTCTCACCCGTCATTCGCGCCCGTTGGTGCCGCGCTGTTGGCGTGATAGCCTGTGCGATTCGCATTTTGATGTTCCCGAACTCGTTAGCAGCTTACCCCCGTCGCCTATGCCCTCCCCTTTCGCACCGCGCTCTCTCTTTCCGCCGGAACCTCCCCGCCCTGCCGAGCAGTTGCTCATCGACTATCTGCCCAAACTGGCCGGCACGCGGGCTCTTTGCACCACGCTGGGCCGGGCACAATTCGCGACGGCCTTTGCGGACGCTCATGCCTCGGCCGACGTTAGTTGCTGGTTTCTCGATCTGTATGCCCTGCAGCAAAGCGAAATTCAAATTGGCCAGCGCGGTGCGAACTTTCAGCTTGTTTGCCAGCCCAATCCACCTGAATCTAGTTTCGATCTGGCCTGCTTACCGTTCCAACGTCAGGGTGAAGTGGAACTGGTCCGCGACCAATTGCAACTGGCCCATCAGCAATTGGAAATCGGCGGCACGTTCGTCGCTTCTTCCGACAATCCGGATGACACCTGGTTGCACGAACAACTCAAGCCGCTGTTCGATAAAGTCTCACGTTACAAAGTCACGGGCGGAGTGATCTACACGGCGATTAAACAGAAGCCCTTGAAAAAACTGAAGAACTTTGCCTGCGAATTCGCCTTTCGCGATCAGGAACGGCTGATTCACCTCCGCAGCCGGCCCAGCGTTTTCAGCCATCGCAGCTTGGACACCGGCGCTCGCGCCCTGATCGAATCGATGCCGCTTGCAGCGGGTCATCGCGTACTCGATATCGGCTGCGGCAGCGGCGCGGTCGCGCTTGCTGCAGCGCTCAGAATGGAGGGGATTAGCGTACACGCGATCGACAGCAATCCCCGCGCGATCGAAGCGACCGAGTGGGCCGCGACTCGCAACGAGACGACCAATGTCACCGCAGCGCTCGATTGCGCTGGCCAATCGATTGAGCCGAGCACCTTTGATCTCGCGCTGGCGAACCCGCCCTATTACAGCAACTTCCGCTTGCCGGAGTTGTTCATTCACATCGCCTGTCGGGCGCTCAAACCCGATGGCAAGTTGCTGCTTGTAACCAAAATGCCCGCTTGGTACTTGAACAACCTCCCCCGCTGGTTCCACAATTTCGAGCAAACCACCGCGAGGCAGTTTCAGGTCTTCACGTGTCAGGGTCAGGTTGCGACTGCGTAACGCCGGCCCATTGTCGCCTTTCGCTCCGCGAAAGGACGTTCTTTCGCGGAGCGAAAGACGACAAAAGATCGATAGACACAAAGCCCGCCCAGCAATTACAACGCCGGTATGGAAACCTCACTTCATCGCCAACTGAAGGCTCTCTATGCCGGTGAGCACGACGCCAGCGAGCAGGAATCTCGCAAGCTGGCCGGTTACCGCATTGATGTAGTTCGCGGCGAGGAACTCGTTGAAATCCAACATGGCTCGCTCGGCGCCATTCGCAACAAGGTCGCGAAATTGCTGGAAAAGCACCCAGTTCGCGTGGTCAAACCACTGATCGCTCGCAAGACCCTCATCAAATTGGAAGAAGGTGGCGAGCGTGAAATCAGCCGGCGGCTTAGTCCCAAACAAGCGACCGTGCTCGATCTGTTTCACGAGCTGATTTACTTCACGTCCGTGTTTCCCCACCCACGACTGACGATCGAAGTTCCGCTGGTCACGGTCGAAGAGCGGCGCCTGCCCGGACATGGCCGGCGGAGACGTTGGCGAAGGAACGATCACGTCGTCAGCGACCTGTGCCTAGTGGACATCGTCTCCACCCACATCTTTCAAACCAACGGCGACCTGCTCGCGCTACTGCCCAACGACTTGCCGCAGTCGTTTCACACGGGCGACCTCGCCGCCGCCATGCAGATTCAACGCTGGATTGCCCAGCGGATTGCTTATTGCCTGCGCAAGACCGGCGGCCTCAACGTCGTCGGTAAGCAGCGCAATGCCTGGCAGTATGAACTTGTTCGCGACACAACGAAGAAAAAACGCCCACGCCCTAAAGCGCGAGCGTCTTAGTCTTCGTAGGCCGGAACAATGTACTCCGCAGTTCCGGCTGCATTGCAAGTCATGCCGGAACTTCGCGAGTACGCTTGTTCCGGCCTACTACGAACTAGGCCTTCGCCCGCGTTCTCGATTCCCGCAAGCCACGGCTCAGAATATCGCGCAGTAGCGGCGAATAATCTTCATACCGAGCCTGATCGGGCGAGCCGGTCGCATATTGAAAAATCGCATCGCGGGGCTTCTTGCCGAGAGCAATCAGCGTCGAACTGACCGTACCCCGCTCCTTGTTTCGCATCACCATGCCTGGACGATCCGGCGTGGCCGGCGGACGAGCAAACGCTTTGCTCGCCACAGCTAAGAACTTGACCGCCGAATCGAGCGTCTGCAGCGTGAGCAGCCGGCGGGCAAGCTTCTGCCGCTCGTCGCGCGGATCGTTCACGTCGTAGCTCGAAATGATATTGAGCCCTTCTTGCAGTTCTTCCACTTCCGGGTCTTCGTTCCCATGCACGACCCAGCCGGATTCGGCGTCCGCGATGACAAAGTTCACCCCTTCGTACTTGCCGGAGAGAAGTTCTTCCATCGCCAGATCAACTGCTTGCCGGGCGGAGTTGACCCGCAGCAGTTCTTTGCACAGCAGCCCGCGCGAACGCGGACCCAAGGTGGCCAGCACCTTGGGTCGGTTGCAAGCCCCGACAAATAGGCCGTTTTGATTCACGCCCAGCCACGTGCCACCGTGACGTGCGTCCACGCCCGACAACACACGCGGCTTGCCGGGCTGTATTGCCGGGACCAGCGTCGGTCGGTCGTAAGCTTCTTCCCGGTTGGCGGCGACCAGAATAGGTGCCTCCGGAACCGAACGATACTGTATAGCGAGCAAACACATAAGTCTTTATCCATATGTGGGTTGCAATCCCAATGAGCCATTCCACAAGGGGCTCGTTGGCCTGTTTCCGTCAGAATCAATGTAACGGCTTCAAGATCGAAAGGACACCCTCAATCGGGTGAGGATTGAGAAAAGATTCACAGGTTTGTCGCATCTTCCCTGGCTGATTCGATCGGTGGATAACCTCGCGACACAACGACGTTGCATCGCTATTAAGTATTTCATTTATAAGGACTTAGATACTTATTTGTCGAACGAGAAAACGCGCGACACCACTTCAACGAAGCGGCACTGTCTATCTATTCGCTACTGATTACTTTCTTCTTAGGCGAGCGGCAGGTCTTGTTTTACCCGCTTCTGGGTTGCTGTGGCCGGATCACGATGTCGTACTTGGGCAACGCTTTCGAGCGTTCCAGGCGGGC
>JAYTUF010000824.1:0-3760 GCA_043744755.1 Anatilimnocola sp. | reverse complement strand
CACGAGTCCTTTGGCTTCCTTCGTCGCAGGCTCCGGAGGTTGGCCGATGAGCCGGAGGATGGACAAGCCCAGCGGTGCATCGGCTCGTTCCGGCAGCTCGTTCACGAAGATGCGCCGCAAATAGCCAGCCTCGAGCAGCGGTTGATACGGCATCAGTTTCTCTGGCTCGAACGATTGTCGGCCGAAGAGGACGACGGCAACGTAAGTCTGTGCGGGATCGTTCTGCTTCAGGAAAGTATAGGTCTTCACCAGAATGTCGGCGTAGACCGTTGGCAGCGGATAAAACTGCATCTCGACAAAATACGCGGGAAGTCCGGGCTCCTTGGGCTGAAACACGCCGTCAGAGCGGTGGGACGTCTCTTTGAACTCGATGGCCTGGTACTGATACCGCGCCGCCATCGCCCGAGCCTCGTCGGGCGACATGCCGAGCGCGAGAAACAAAGTTTCGGGACTCGTTTCGAACAAGCGGTAGAAGAGTGCATCCGTGTTCATGCGGCAATCCTGGCAGGGGAGCAGCGAAGTGTAGGCGGTAGATTAGATTTCGCTGAGTATCACGGAAGTCGAGTGCGCTGGCAATTCGATTGCAGCCTGGGGCCAGGAAGCGGCTATAATCGAACAGGACCAATCGCCTCATAATCTGAGTGAATTCCGAATGCTGGCTGATCATTCACAACGTGCGACCTCCAACCGCCGTCAGTTCTTGACGACGGCAGGGGCCGGTTTTGGCATGCTCGCGCTCAACTCGCTACTGGCGAGTGAATCGCCGTCAGGTCAAGCGGGTTCAGCGCGCGACCCGCATTTCACGCCGCGAGTGAAGCGGGTCATCTGGCTGTTCATGCATGGGGGGCCGAGCCATGTTGATCTGTTCGAAGCGAAACCGGATTTGATTAAGCTGGGTGGTCAGCCGATTCCTGATTCGTTTGGCGAAGTGATGACTCGCCGCAAGGTGGCGCAGAATCCGCTCTTGCCGCCGATCAAGCCGTTGCGGCAGCATGGCGAGTGTGGTCACTCGATTAGCGTTCTGCTGCCGGAAACGGCGCAGCTTGCCGATGACTTGTGCATGCTGCATAGCGTTTGTGGCGACAGCGTGAACCATCCGCAGTCGGTGTATCAAATGAACACCGGCAGCATTCTGATGGGACGGCCCAGCGTTGGCAGTTGGGTCGCCTATGGCCTGGGGAGCGAGACCCGCGATCTGCCCGCATTCGTCGTCCTGCCCGATCCGGCCGGCGGCATCAAGGGTGGTCCGCCCGCGTGGGGCAGCGGTTTTCTTCCGGCGACCTATCAGGGCATCACCATGCGGGCGGGAGATTCGCCGCTGCTTAACCTCAAGCCGCAGCAGACGATTTCCGCCAATCAGCAACGGGCGACGCTCGACCTGGTGCAGCAGTTCAACCGCGAGCATTTGCAAGCTCGCGATGGTGACGATGAACTGGCCGCCCGCATCCGCGCTTATGAACTCGCCTTCCGCATGCAAAGCACCGCGCCGGAACTGGTCGATCTGAAAGATGAAACCGCAGAGACGCAGCGGTTGTATGGTCTCGATGAAACGCACACGCGGTCGTTCGGCCAGCGCTGCCTCCTCGCGCGGCGGATGATCGAGCGGGGCGTGCGGTTCGTGCAGGTCTATTCGGGCGATACGAACGGCTGGGATGCCCACAGCGACGTGCTCACCAATCACACGCAGCATTGCCGCGCGACGGACAAGCCGGTCGCGGGTCTGTTGCGCGACTTGAAACGCCGCGGCCTGTGGGACGAAACGCTCGTTATCTGGGGCGGCGAGTTTGGCCGGATGCCGATGAGCGAACAAGGCAAAGGCCGCGATCACAACCCCTGGGGCTACACCGTCTGGCTTGCCGGCGGCGGTGTCCGCGGCGGCTTGCGATATGGGGCCACGGATGCCGTTGGTTTGCGAGCGGAAGAGAACCCAGTGCCGATTAAGAATCTGCACGCGACGATTTTGCATCTGCTGGGACTGAAGTTCGACGAACTGACTTATTATCACAACGGCCTCGAAGAACGCCTCACCGGTCCCGCGGAAGCGCATGTGGTGCATGAGGTGCTCGCATGAGGTGGGTAATTCATTTCGTCCTCCTGACTTCCCTGCTCGTCGTTTCGCGAGAATTGCAATCTCAGGAAGTAACCGCGGACACCAAGCGCGAAATCATTCCCGATGAACGACCCATCGTCGAAATCCCCCTTACAAAAGATGATCGCGACCATTGGTCATTTCGACCAATCGCGCGTCCACGACTTCCCATCGTCCAAGACGCGAATCGACAAGCGAACAATCCTTTCGATTGGTTCATTCTCACGAAACTCGAATACAAACAACTAACCCTTGCGAACCAAACAGACCGCTCAACATTGTTGCGACGCTTGACGTTCGACCTCACGGGCTTGCCGCCGTCGCTCGATGAACGAACAGAGTTTCTCGCCGATCAAGCCCCCGATGCGTATGAGCGTGTCGTCGATCGCCTGCTCGCGTCACCCGCGCATGGCGAACATGCGGGGCAAGCCTGGCTCGATCTGGCGCGCTTCGCCGAGACTGATGGTTTTGAACACGATCACGTTCGCCCGCTCGCGTGGAAGTATCGCGACTGGGTGATTGCGGCACTGAATCGCGATTTACCTTACGACCGGTTCCTCCAACTGCAATTGGCCGGCGACGAACTGCTGCCCGGCGATGAACAAGCCAGGATCGCGACGGGCTTTTGCCTGGCCGGGCCTGATATGCCCGATGTCAACGATCAACTGGAGCGGCGGCACAACTTGCTCAATGAAATGACGGGCGCGGTTTCGTCCGTCATCATCGGCTTGCAACTGGGCTGCGCTCAGTGTCACGACCACAAGTACGACCCGCTCAGCCAGGCTGATTTCTTTCGCCTGCGAGCCTGCTTCGAGCCGGCCATCAGTTTGAAGAAAGATAAATCGGTCGAATGGCTGAATGAAAATGCCAGGCCGGAAATATCCCGGCTCTGGATTCGCGGCGATCACCGCCGGCCCGGCGAGGAAGTGCTCCCTGGCGTGCCGCGAGTGGCGAATCTGGGCGAGCAGTCATTTGTCTCGCTCATTTCGTCCGTTGCTCCGGCAGCGAAAGAAGTTCCGAAGACTTCTTTCCGCCGCGCGGCCGCCGCGATCTGGTTCACGCAACCGGATCATCCGCTGACGAGCCGGGTAATGGTGAACCGCCTCTGGCAGCAACATTTTGGCCGCGGCCTGTCTTCGACCCCGAGCGACTTTGGTTTGCTCGGTGAATCGCCCTCGCATCCGCAACTGCTCGACCATCTCGCCAGCGAGTTCGTCGCGCGGGACTGGAGCATGAAAACGATCCGCCGGCAGATCGTGCAGTCAGCCATCTATCGGCAGCAGAGTCTTCGTCGTGATGAGAACGAAACAACCGACTGGGCGACTCGTTTGAAAGTCGATCCTGCGAACGATTTGCTGAGCCGTTATCCGCGCCGGCGGCTGGCGGGCGAAGCGATTCGCGATGCCCTGTTATCGGCCGCTAATCTACTGGATCGCAGGGCAGGTGGGCCGGGCGTGATGCCGCCGTTGCCGCCGGAACTGACCAGCACGCTGCTCAAGAACCAATGGCAGCCCAGCAAAAACGAAGCCGATCATTACCGCCGTAGCGTCTACATTTTCGCCCGCCGCAATCTGCGCTATCCATTATTCGAAGCCTTCGACCGACCCGATGCCAACGCCAGTTGCGCTGTCCGCATTCGCTCGACTACCGCCCCGCAAGCCCTGCTGATGC
>JAYTUF010000823.1:0-3764 GCA_043744755.1 Anatilimnocola sp. | reverse complement strand
TGGCCTTGCTCGATGTCGCTGACGGGGCGGCCGCGGGATTCGATGTTGGCGAGAAAATCCTTCATGTGGCCGCGGATGGCGGGAGCGACGTGCTTTTCTAAATCCTTTTCGGTTTTGTCTTCCGGGAAAAATAAAGGGAAGAAAATAAAGGGGAAAATAAAGGGGTCAGGGAAAATAAAGGCGTCAGGAGCATATATTGGTGACTTTGGGCAATCTGGGCTTCACGGAAGACAAAGGGGTTAAGGCTTCATTACCGACAAAGAAATAGGGTTTGGCTTCCTTAAAAAGGAATGAAGCCATCTCCCATTGCGCACACCCTCCAACCAGGGAGGGGTGGCGAGAAACCTGGTGGGTTTTTCGCCGCACACCTAGCGCAACTCTCGGGTCCGGCGCGTGCCTCTGGCGAAAAACCCGGGCGCGAATTCGCCACGCCGGGGCCAGAAACTTGAGTCTGCCTGGGTAGGCCGCTTGGGGTGACGCTGCCGTAGGATCGGCACTCTTGCCCGTCCGGACGGGCAAGAGTGCCCATCCTACCGTTGGCCTATCGATAGAAATCGATCCACTGTAGGTGAATCTGCTCCGGATTGTCCTCGAACAATTTCGCGGGCAACGGAACTTCGAAGTGGCCATTTGCCAGCGGTATCTGGGCGTTAGGCTTGTCGCTGGTGCTGACCAGGCGAGCGACCGTGTAGAGCGGGCTTTCGGAGTTCAACTGTGCGACCCGTTTGCCGCTGATGAGCGTGCAGTGGGATTCATTGGCACCAGTGCTCGCGACGGACCACTCGAGGGTCCTGTTGCCAGTCGTCACCTTGAGCGATTCGAGTCCTTTCAGCCGCAACTGAAGAACCACGTTCGATGGCCATTGCGTACCGACCCGCTTCAGATCGCAACGGTCAATGCCGCGTTCGCACTTGATTTCAACCAGCGTTTGTTCATGCTTCGCAACGATACCGATCGTCGTCCCTTCACGAAAACCTTCGGCTCCAATCTTCGGTTCTGCCTTCCGATCCCCATCCGCCGCTTTCAGGCTGCTCACGGTCACAATCCACCGCTGCTTGACTTCGACGCCGGCGCGGACTTCCAGCGAACCGGTCACGGCCACCTGCTTGCCATTCAACTTCTCCGCTAGCGCCCGCAGGTCGGCGTTCTTGCCGAAGTCAAGTTCCCAGGTAACCTTGTTCGCGGTGATGGTGCTGCCGGTGGTCTCGCCGCCGATCGCGACAATGCCGGTCTTCAGCGTGCCGACGACGGACACGGTGATTGACTCGTCCGCGGTTGCCCACGACGTTAGCAAGAGGCAACTAGCGAAACAAAGACTGTAGCGAAACATGGCAGCCCTCCTTGTGAAATAAGCGGTTCAACGGAATCATTCTAAGCGATAAGCAGACAACGATGCTCCCCAATCTCTTCGCCGATTTGCCAAAACCGCTTCCCGGCGAACTGACGCACACGCTGCTCACCGCGGCCAGCGTGCGCATCGAACGGATCCTCTCGCACGGCCACGCCTCGCCCCTCGACTTCTGGTACGACCAGCCCGAGCACGAATGGGTGCTGCTGATTCAAGGGGCTGCAAGATTGCGGATTGCCGGTTTAGGCGACGAAGATCAACTCATGGAACTCCGCCCCGGCGACCACGTCAATCTCCCCGCCCATCAGCGCCACCGCGTCGAATGGACGACGCCGGATGAAGTCACCATTTGGCTAGCGGTGTTTTATGCGGATGTCACAGATCCATTGCCCCGATAATCGGACGAAATTGTACCATCCGCCGCGAAATGACAACCTTTGATTGACATCGCCGATTGCCAGCGACTAACTTAGAAGATGGGGCAATTGTCAGCGAGGTGTGTACGCACGGACAGGCTTGCGGCAAGGCGTGGTGGGCGGTCTTATCTGGTTCGCCCTTTTCTGGATCAGCAGAAGCGCATTGCCACGAAGAGTACGCAGGCTTAGCCGATTCCGGCGCAGCGTCTGGCTGACTTCACGAACAGGGAACAGGAACATGCAAGCGACTTTCAAGTTCTGCACACTATTCGTCTGCAGTCTGGCGCTGCTCGCCATGAGGGCAGCCGCCCAAGACCCCGTCGGCGGGGCCGCGCTCATCAAGACGGCCGACCCAGATGCGGAAGGCTTTCTCGTGTTGCCGTTGCCCAAGCCAACGGTGATCGACGGGAAGCTGGAAAACGCTGCCCAGTTTGAAAACAAGAAAATGAAAGGCAGGAGCGACATCCTCAAGTTGCTCCGCTCCGAACTGCCCTTGGACGCGAGCGACCAGTTGCGGGTCGAGAATTATTTCAATGGCTTTGAGTTCCGCCTGCTTACGCAAACCGCGCCCGAAGATCTGGAAAAGCTGCCCAAGCTGCGGTTCGACCTCTTCAAGCTGTACATCCAGGTTTGCAAGCATCCCGCCAATCATCAAAAGCTGATCGATTTGACCCTGGCCATGATGCAGCAGATTGTGATGAACAAGTTCCATCCGATCGTGCGTTACAACGCGATGATCATCATCGGCGAGCTCAACGAGCAGGAAGTGCTGCGGGTCGGCGCCCATCCGCTGATGCCGGAGCCGTATAGCGCCGCGCTGAACTTCATTGTGGACCGGGTTGAAGATGCGAACACGCCCGATGCAATCCGCGTTGCGGCGCTCGTGGGCGTGATCAGACATTTGGAATGGGAGCCGTACCGCGCTCCAGGCAATCCCATCCCGCCCGCCACGCGAACCACGATGATCAACGCGCTCATCAAACTGGCCGAAATGAAAACCCCGCCGGCGGGTCGCACGCCAGCGGGACACAATTGGCTGCGTCGCCGGGCCATCGAAGCCCTGGGGCTCGCGGGGGTGACGACTTCGTTGCCGAACGTGGTCGCCAGTGTGGAGAAGCTTTTGAAGGACCAAACGGAACCGCTGCAACTGCGCTGCGGAGCCGCCCTCGCGCTCGGGCAGATGAACGTGCCCCCGGGTCTTAAGGTCGATGCGATTGACCTATCGCGGACGCTCGGCAATCTGGCCGCGGCCTGCATCAAAGCGGAGTTCGACCGCATCGATAGCCTGAATCGAACTGAGGAAGAACATCGCGCCGTTTACAACACGCTCGGCGATGGCGGCGCCGGCGGGGGCATCCCAGCCGGGCCAGGTTATGGTGAAGGAATAATTTTGCCCGGTCAGGGAAATGCGGGACTGGCTGGTGATCTCGCCCCCGATCCCAAAGGCTATCGCTTGGAACCCGTCCGCAAACGCCTGCGTTTTCAGTTGTACTGCGTGCAAGTCGGCTTGGGCTATCCACTCGATAAGGTCGGCGCCATTCCCCCGCCTCCGCAGACGCGCAAAGGCGCCCAGCGGATTGCTACCTTGCCGGCCGAGAAGAAAGCGGCCGAAGACATTCTGGCCGCCGTCAACAAGCTGGTTGATCTGATCGAGAAGAATAAGATCGATCTGATTCAGTTGGAAAACGACTTGAAGGCCTCAGCGAAAGTTCTGGCCGGGGTGGTTGCCCGCGCCACACCCGCTGCCGTAGCCGCGCCGGTCGATCCGCTGGCACCCATGCCGGGCGTGCCCGCGGTGAAGCCCGCAGCGGCAAACAGCGACGATGATCTGCTCGGTGCGCCGGCGCCGAAGCGATAGGTTCGCTTGCAAGGTAGCCCGACGCGTTAGGATCGGCGCATCATTAACTGTCGGCACATGTGCAGGACGGACAATCCTGTCCGTCGTTTTCAAGGCGGACAGGATTGTCCGCCCTACAATAATTGATGCGCCGATCCTTAGC
>JAYTUF010000822.1:0-14908 GCA_043744755.1 Anatilimnocola sp. | reverse complement strand
CGCCCCCCGCGCCGCAAACGGCGCGGCAGCGCGGCAGCAACGCCGGCGTGCTGTTCTATTTCATTCTGCTCGTGCAACTCAACGATGTGTTTCAATATGGTTGGGGTGTTTTGCTTGGCAAGCATGTCATCGCGCCGCAGATCAATGCGAGCCGCACCTGGGAGGGGCTGATTGGCGGCTGCCTGTGTACGATGCTCGTCGGCACCGTATTATTCTGGGTCACGCCGTTCCAAGTCGCGGAGGCGGCCGTCATCTCGCTCGTGGTCGCGCTCATGGGTTCCGCCGGCGGCATCACCATGTCGGCCATCAAGCGCGACCGCGGCGTCCGCGATTACGGCACGTTGGTGCAAGGCCACGCCGGCGTGCTCGACCGGATCGACAGCCTGTGCTTTGCCGCGCCGGTGTTCTTCCACATCACGCGGTTTTTCTTTACGAATTGGACGTAGGTTGCAGGAAGCCCGTCGCGTTAGCCAGGAAGTGCTGCGACAAGGCGTCGATCTGCCAAATTTGAGTTCCTGGAATCATTCGATCCCGCTAAGCTGGGAAGAGAACCGCAGCGCCAACTCGCCGTTCTTCGTGAATTTGTCGCCAAGGAATAGAGGGTGCGAATCATCACCAAAGAGCTTGCACTGAAAATTGCGAAGAAGCTCAAAGCGGAAATCACGAAGCGTGATGGCGCGCATGATCTAGCGGAGAGACAGGAACAGTAAACATCAAGCAGCCGCAGGTGCAGCAGTCGCCTCGCGTAGTTGTGCTGCCAAATCGCGGATCTCTTGCTCATAACGGCGGCGGTCGTCGTGTAGGTTTTGCCTCGCGGCGCGGAGGTCTTGCTGTTCGCTTTCGAGTTGTTGTTCGCGCTCGACCAATTGCCGGGCCTGTTGCTCGATGCCGGCTTGTCGGGCGCTGCCCCAAGTGCGAACTTCCTGCCGCTCGGTGGTTAGCAGTTGATGCTGCATTTGCAGGCGGTCGGCCAATTGGACCAATTCTTCTTTCTGCTTGGTCAGAGCTTTCTGTTCTTGCTCGTATTGCTGGCTGAGTTGCATCCGCAGCGCGGCGATCGAACGGGTGATTTCCGCACTGCTCAATCGGCCGGTGATCTGCGCCCAGAGTTGTTCGGCGATCAGACGCATCTCCAGTGACTGCCGATGCACATGGCCGATCTCGGTGCGCATCTGTTCCATCGCTGCCCGTTGCCGCTCGATGATGGATTCGCGGCTTTCCACTTCCCGCTTCCGCGCGAGGAGTTCCAAATCGCTAACGCCGTTGTGTTCGTCAAGCGCGGCCCGTTCGCGCTGCAGTTGCGCGGTTCCTTGCACGCGCTGCCGTTCAAAATCGACACGCTCCTGATCGAGCCGCGTTTGCAACTCGCGGTGCAGTTGCTCGCCGGATTCCAGTTTGCGGCGGCGGTCGGCGATTTCAAAGTCGAGCTGCTGCCGTTCCTGTTCGACCTCGCGAGTCCAGCGCTCTTGCGCTCGCTCGCGCTCCTGTTTGGACGACGCTTCTTCATGCGTCCGTTGCAACTGCCAGAGCGACTGGGCATGGGTGAGGGCGGCAGCCTGGCGGTCGAGCTCTTGCCGACGCTGCCGCAGTTGCTGGTCGAGGGCTTTGAGTTCCCGCTCGCGAATGGTGGTTTGCTCGCTCCGTTCATCAAGCGTTTGAACCTGTTCCTGCCCGCGGGCGACTTCGACCGAGCGCTGCTGCAAGTCTTCGACCTGCCGGCAGAGTTCCCCTTCGCGCTGCTGAAAGTCGTATTCCCGCTCGCGCTGCCAAAGACGGGCGGAACGAAGATCGGCTTCGAGCTGGGCAATGCGGGCATTGAGTTGGGCTTCGCGACGATCAACTTCGGTCAAGCGCGCTTTCAAATGCCCGGCGAGTTGGGCGGCCTGCAATTGCAACTGCTCTTCGCGGAGCGCCAGTGCTTGCAATGGCCCAACCGGCGATTCGCTCGCTAGAGTAGCCAGATCATCGGCCACTTCGGCCAGCGCTTGCCCGGCGATGTCATGGGCAGCATCGATCCGCAGCGCTGCAACAGGCTGATCCGGCTTGGAAACCGGGGATTCAGTGACTTTGCCGGTCAGGGTTTTGGGCATATTCTTCGTTCTCCGGCATAGGCGAGTGGGCGGCCTCAAACTTTGCCCAGTCGTTAAAGCTTCTCGCGTCTTGCATCGGCAAGATCGCGCCGCGGCTTTACTCTGATCCGCGGAGTGCAGCCATTTGTGGAAATCTCTTCCTGAAATGCAACGCAAGCTCGCTAGCAAACGCCCGCGAAGTTGCGAGCGGCCCGGCGGTGGGCTACCATCACTGCTTGCATCCTGCCTTGCTCACCCTTCCCAAATCTGCGCTCTCCTCGTTGAGGTCCCGCCATGCTTCGCTCGGTTGCTTGCTGGTTGTTTGTTGCGACTGCCATCTCGTTCGTCGCCGATAGTTCCGCCCAGGAGTGGACTCGCTTCCGCGGACCGAATGGGACCGGCGAAAGTGAAGCCAAGACGGTGCCCGGGAATTGGACCGAGCAGGACTACAACTGGGTCGCGAAGCTGCCGGGGATTGGGCATAGCTCGCCCGTGATTTGGAAGGACAAGATTTTTCTGCTCAGCGCCAGTGGCAAGCCTATGGACAATGGGATCACCCGCCATGTCCTCTGCCTGAGCACCACCGACGGCAAGGTTCAATGGCAGCGCGATTTTCCCGGCGTGCCGCATCACCTGCATGTGCGGAGCAGCTTTGCCTCGTGTACCCCCTGCGTTGATGAAACACAGGTCTATGTGGCCTGGTCTGATCCTCAGCACACCTGGTTCAAGGCCTTCGATCACGCTGGGAACGAAAAGTGGTCGCTCGATCTGGGCCCGTGGGTCAGCCAGCATGGCTTTGGCCAAAGCCCGATGATCTACAACGATCTGGTAATCATCACTTGCTCGCAGGAAAACACCAAGCGACCCGGCACGCCGGAGCCGAGCGAGAGCTTCATCGTGGCCATCGATAAGAACACCGGCAAGCAACGTTGGCGGAAGGATTGCGTGATTGACACCGCGTCTTACTCGGTGCCCACGATTCGCAAAAACGAAAGTGGCGCTGACGAACTGGTGATGGCTTCGACGGGCGAAGGTTTGTTCGCCGTCGAACCGGCCACGGGCAAGACCAACTGGTCGCAAAAGGTGTTCACGATGCGGACGATCAGTTGCCCGCTGGTGGTGAGTGGCCTGGTCTTCGGCACGACCGGATCCGGCGGCGGCGGCAACTATGTCGTCGCGGTGCGGCCGGGCAAGGAGCCGGAGATTGCCTACGAGATCAAGAAGGAAGCCCCCTATGTCCCTTCGCCAGTCGCCCTGGGAAATCTGCTGTTCCTGTGGTCCGACAAAGGCATTGTGACCTGCATCAAAGCCGACGACGGCAGCAAGGTTTGGCAGGAACGGGTCGGCGGCGTCGGCAACAGCGGCTCGCCGATTCGCGTGGCGGACAAAATCTACTGCGTCGATGAAGCGGGCACGGTGATGGTGATTGCCGCGGCGGGCGAGTTCAAAGAGTTAGGCAAGATCGAGTTGAAAGAAGAATGCCGCTCCACCCCCGCGGTCTCGGATGGCCGGATGTACATCCGCACGCTCAGCAAGCTGTATTCCATCGGCGGCGCGAAGTCCTCGAAGTGAGCGACTCGCCGGACAAACAGCGGTGGAGTTTTTGGCTGGATGTCGGCGGCACCTTTACGGACTGTCTGGCGCTCCGGCCGGATGGCCAGTTGCTGCGGCGGAAGGTGCTGAGCTCGGCGCGGATCAAAGGGCAAGCTGTTGTCGGATCAGACGCGAAATCCGTCGTTGATCCAACGCGTTGCAGTGAGCCGGTTGATTTCTGGGCCGGTTACAAGCTGCGGTTACTTGATGATCGTGGCCAGTTGTTGCATGAGGCGCTGATCGAGAAGTTCGATCCTGAAACTGGTGTTTTGCATTTGGATCAACTCCTGGCTGCTTTATTTTTTGGTCAGAACACGTCCTACGAAATTATTTCGCCCGAACCAGCGCCAATTCTCGCCATCCGGCAATTCCTCGGTCTGCGATTGGATGAAACCATTCCGCCAGCGGACGTGAAACTGGGCACGACGAAAGGGACGAACGCGCTGCTCACTCGCAGCGGGGCACGCACGGCCTTCATCACCACGCGCGGCTTCGGCGACTTGCTGCGGATCGGGTATCAGAACCGGCCCCGCTTGTTCGATCTGAACATTCGCAAGCCCGAACCACTGCACGAAGTCTCCCTGGAAGTTGACGAACGCCTGGCCGCGGATGGAAGCGTGTTGCTGCCGCTGGACTTGCCCACGTCACGAGCGCTGCTGCGGTCGCTGCTCGATGTGGGGATCGAATCGCTGGCAATTTGTTTGCTGCATGCTTGGAAGAATCCACAGCACGAGCTAACGCTGGAACAACTGGCGCGAGAAGCCGGCTTCACGGAGATCAGCGTTTCGCATCGCGTCTCGCCTGGAATGAAAATCGTACCACGGGGCGATACCACGCTCGTCGATGCGTACCTCAGTCCCGTGCTGCGCGACTACGTGCGGCAACTGCAAGATCTGCTCCCCGGCAGCGACCTGCGGCTGCTCACTTCCGCGGGTTCGCTCGTCAAAGGGGCGAACTTTACGGGGAAAGATAGCGTGCTTTCGGGACCAGCCGGCGGCGTGACTGGGTTTGCCAAGGTGGCCGAAGCAGCGGGCTTCACGCGGGCGATCGGCTTTGATATGGGGGGCACCAGCACGGACGTGGCACGTTACGCGGGCAGGTTTGCGACCGAATATGAAACCGAAAAGGCCGGCGTGCGACTCGTCACGCCGATGCTCGCGGTGGAAACGGTCGCGGCCGGCGGCGGATCGATCTGCCGCTGGGATGGCGTGAAGCTGATCGTCGGCCCGGCCAGCGCCGGCGCTGATCCCGGTCCTGCTTGTTACGGCCGGGGCGGACCACTCACGATCACCGATTGCAACTTCTATCTCGGTCGCATCGTGCCGGCGCATTTTCCCTTTCCGCTCGATCGTATCGCCGTCGAACGTCGCTTGCAGGAAGTGGCCGATGAATTGCAAGCGACTTCAACAACGCCTTATTCCTTGCTCGACCTGGCCGCGGGTTTCGTGCAGATCGCCAACAGCCACATGAGCGCCGCGATCCGCTCGGTCTCGATTGCCCGTGGGTATGACGTGCGCGAAGACTTGCTCGTCGCGTTCGGTGCGGCCGCTGCACAACATGCCTGCGCCGTCGCGCGGCAACTGGGCATGAAGAAGATTCTCAGCCATCCCGACGCCGGCGTGCTCAGCGCGCTGGGCATTGGACTGGCGAGTGTCATCAAGCATGAAGTGGCGCCATTGTATCGAGATTGGGATGAAACGCTGCAAGGGCAACTCGCCTCGATCTTCGCCAGACTTACGCAACAGGGCCAGAGCGCGCTGGAGCGAGAAGGAGTCGATCTTGCGCGGATGGAGTTCACGCGCGAGCTGGACTTGCGATACCAAGGAACGGATGTGCCGCTAACCGTCAGCGAACCGGCCGATGGTGATTGGGCGCAAGCCTTCGCGGCCGAACATCAGCAGCGGTATGGCTACGTGCAATCACGCCGCCTGGTGGTGGCCGCGGCAAGGGTGACTGCGACGGGCCGCAGTGGGACCAATCTACCGAGGTCCCATATAGTGGAATCGCACGAGCCGCAACCGACGGCGAAGCACAAGATGGCAAGCGGAAACGGCCTGTGTGATTTCCCCTTGTATGCTCGCGAAACGCTCCAGCGGGGAGCTCGATTCGTCGGCCCCGCGATCGTTGTCGAACCATTGACCACGACCATCGTCGATGCAGGTTGGCAAGGGACGATGCTCAGCGAGGGAGAATTGTTGCTGGAAGATATCGGGTCCGAGGCTACAGATTCGTCCGTGATACACGGCACTACCGCCGACCCCGTGATGCTCGAAATCTTCAATCAGCAGTTCACCGCGATCGCGACGCAGATGGGGCACACGCTGCGGAATACGTCGGTCAGTGTGAACGTGAAGGAGCGGCTCGATTTTAGCTGCGCGGTCTTCACGCCGGCCGGTGATTTGGTGGTGAACGCGCCGCATATTCCGGTGCATCTGGGCGCGATGAGCGAAACAGTTCGTAGCGTCTTGCGCGATTGCAGTCCGCTGGCAATCGGCGATGTCGTCGTCACGAACGATCCCTATCGCGGCGGTTCGCATCTGCCCGATGTAACCGTCGTGACCCCCGTCTTCGATAGTGCAGGCGAACTTCTGTTCTTCACTGCTAGCCGCGCCCATCATGCGGAGATCGGCGGCATCACACCCGGTTCAATGCCACCCTTCTCCAAGAATCTCGCCGAAGAAGGGGTGCTGATCCGCAACTTCAAAGTGCTGAGCGCGGGACGCGAGCATTTCGATGAGTTGGCTGAGTTGCTTCAATCCGGTCCCTATCCCAGTCGCGCGGTCGAGCACAACATCGCCGACATTCGCGCCCAGCTCGCGGCGAACCAGCAAGGGGCCAATGAACTGCTGGCCCTCGTCGCGCGGCAATCGTTGCCCGTCGTGCGGGCGTACATGGATCATATCCGAGTCGCGGCGGAGACGAAGACTCGGCAGGCCATCGCGCGACTAAAGCCAGGAATGAGAGAGTTCGTCGATCATCTCGACGATGGCACGCGAATTCAAGTTGCCATTACCGTTCGAGATCTCGCCGAACATTCGGACAAACCGTTGCTCATTGACTTCACCGGCACCGCCGGCGTCCATCCCGGCAATCTGAACGCCAACACCGCGATTGTGACAGCGGCGGTTCTGTATTGCCTGCGGCTGCTCATCGCCGAAGATATTCCGCTGAACCAAGGCGTGCTGGCTCCCGTAGAACTGATCATTCCGCCCGGACTGCTCAATCCCCCGGCCAGTGAGCGAGCGGAAGATTGCCCGGCCATTGTCGGCGGCAATGTCGAGACGTCGCAGCGCGTGGTCGATGTGCTGCTGGGCGCATTCGATCTGGCCGCGGCCAGCCAAGGCACGATGAACAACCTGCTGTTTGGCGACGCCACGTTTGGCTATTACGAAACGATTTGCGGAGGCAGCGGCGCGACGGCGGCGGGGCCTGGAGCCCACGCGGTTCATACTCACATGACCAACACGCGAATCACCGACCCCGAAGTTTTGGAGCATCGTTTCCCCGTGCGGCTGCGGCGGTTCGCCATTAACCCCGGCAGCGGCGGCCGCGGCCGACATGCGGGCGGCGACGGCATCATCCGGGAGATTGAGTTTCTGCAGCCCATGACGGTCTCACTTCTGACGCAGCGGCGTGACGCGTATCGCCCGTTCGGCCTGCATGGCGGCGAGCCGGGAGAGCGCGGCAGCAACTCCCTCCGCCGCACGGGTTGCTCCGAAGAGCAACTCCCCTCAGCAGTCCAACTCACCGTGCAACCCAGCGACGTCCTCACCGTGAAAACGCCCGGCGGCGGCGGCTGGGGTGAGGCGGCACTTCCCCCCGCCTGATCCCTGACTTCCTGACTCCCGATTCCTGATCCCCGACCCCCGGCTCGCTTCCCCCGCTCATCTTGACATTACCCAGCTTGCCGAGTTAACTAACGGTGCTGCCCCTGGTTCCTACCTTCGAGTATTTTCGTCGCGGCTGGTCGCGGCGGTTGGCTTTGTGCCTGCGTAGGCAGTTCCCCAATTCTGCGGAGAAAAAACGGATGAAAAAAGTTTGTCTGACGCTGCTCTTCGGCGCGTTTGTGGTCTCGCTGACGGTCGGTACGGCTTCGGCCTTGCCTCCGTTTGCGAAGGAATGGACCGCAAAGTACGTCACAGGGAACGAAAACAAGGCCTTTGTTGAAGCAGCCGGCACTGCCAAGTGCAACGTCTGCCACGAAGGCACGAGCAAGAAGATGCACAATGTGTATGGCAAGGCGGTCAAGAAGCACCTGACCAAGGCTGACTTCGAACCTGTCAAGACCGACGCCGACAAGGCCAAGAAGTACATCACCGATGGTCTGACCAAGGCCGAAGCCGAGAAATCGGCCGGCGGCAAGACCTACGGCGAACTCCTCAAGGCCGGCACGCCTCCTTGGGAATAGTGAGCTGGCTCCTCGGAGCGACGAACTAAGAGACACTGGCTGATCCGCGGAAACCTGCCGCGGGTCAGCCTTTCTTTTTTCTTGGCGGCTGGTTTGTTGGCGGCTCGGCCGCATCAGGGCTGGGCCGAGCCCATTCTTCATCACTGGGGAGAGTCGTGGGCTTGCTGCGCTTCAAGCTGGGGCCCATGTACCGCCGCGTCATGCGCGCGCCGAGCCAGGTGAGCGCGATCATCAAGAAACCCAAGATCACCAGAGCCGCCAGCGCGGCCAGCACCATGGCCCGCGTCGCTCCATCCAACCGGAACAGCAGCGGCTTCTGCTGCTCCTCGGCGGCCAGCAGCAGCAGCCAAACGGCGAGTGGTTGCCAGGGAAGCATGGGATGACGATTGCGAAAGAACAAAGACGCCCAACCAAGTGACTGACGTCATTATAGAGATTCCGCGACGACAAAGCTTGGACTACTCACCGCGGGGCAGGGCAGCGCACTTTTCCATTCTTGGCATACTAGCCTGAAGCGCGAGCGAAGGAATACACGGCAATTCCTTCGCTCGCGGATTTGTTTTTGAGGCGTGACCAGACTTGTCCACTGCCAAACGTCTAATACTGTTGGCGATTGTTCTTTGGCAATTTAACAGAGGTTGATCAGAAGGTGGTTATTAACTGCCCGCGAGAAGTGTGATCGCGCGGTGGCCCCCCTGGATTGATTGTTATCAAACTTCTCTCGAATTGTTCGATAAGTCGTTTATAATAGCAGCGCAAAGGGTTGCGGGGAAAGGGCTTGGGTCGGTGGGTGGACGAGGCGAATTCGTCTAGGAAACCGTTATGTACGATGGGCACGTAACGGAAATCACTTCCCGCAGTAGTCGATGGCGCGGGCGATTTCGCTTTTCAGGCGGTTGCGGGGGACGATGCGGTCGATGAAGCCGTGCTGCAGGAGGAACTCGCTGGTCTGAAAACCCTTGGGGAGTTCCAGGCGGATGGTGGCTTTGATGGTGCGGGGGCCGGCAAAACCAATCAGCGCTTTGGGTTCGGCGAAGACCAGGTCGCCCAGGGAGGCAAAGCTGGCCGCGACGCCGCCCATCGTGGGGTTGGTGAGGACGGAGATGAACAGGCCGCCGGCGGAATCGTAGCGGGCGAGGGCGGCGGAGACCTTGGCCATTTGCATCAGGGAGAGGATCCCTTCGTGCATCCGGGCGCCGCCGCCGGAACCGCTGACGATGATGAGCGGTAAGTTCTCTTCGGTCGCTCGTTCCACCAGGCGGGCCAGGCGTTCGCCCACGACGGAGCCCATGCTTCCCATGATGAAGGCGGAATCGGTCACGCCGACGGCCACGCGGCGGGCGCGGATCATGCCGCCACCGGTCACCGCGGCGTCGCTCATGCCGGTCCGTTGTTGTTCGGCGAGCAGGCGTTCTTTGTAAGGCTTCGAGTCGGCGAATTGCAGCGGGTCGGTCGGCCGCAGGTGGGCATCCCACTCTTCAAACGTCCCTTCGTCCAGCAGTTGGGCGATCCGTTCGGGGGCGGAGACGTAGAAGTGGTATTCGCACTGCGGACAGACGTTGTGCTGTTTTTCGGCTTCCTTTTTGTAGATCGAGGCGGCGCAGCCGGGGCAGCGGAGCCAGAGACCTTCAGGAACGCCACGTTTAGTCCGCTTCATGGGTGTGAGGAGGATGGGACCGTGAGTCAGGGGTGAAGAGGAAATCGCAGCGGCAGGGATGGCTCCCATGATATGCTCCCAATCCTTGGGCGACTATGCGCTAAGTGCCTGCGGGTTTGCAAGCAAAATCCGAAATAAGTCTATCCATGCGATATCGGTTCGCGAGCACAGGTCAGCGGAGCAATTCCGCTGATCAGGCTGCTCCACCAGTGATCTGGCTCGTGATGGCAGCCGCGGGTGCTAGCACCTTGCGCTGCAAATTTTCTTGATCCAAGTCGAGCAGTTGCCAGCCACCGCATTGGCACTCAGCCTTCCAAAGATCTCCCAAGTCGCCAGGCGAGAGGACATTGCGGACGAGGCTATACAGCGGTTCGGGCAGAACGAGGGCGACCGTGCCCTTGCGATGCTTTCGCAACAGACGATCGACGGCTGCCTTCACGCGGGCCTGGGCCATGCCGACGGGTTCGCCCTCAGGTGGGCAGACGGTCTCGGGATGGTCTTGCAACTGGCGATACAGACGCGGCTGCGTTTGCTTCAGCTCGTTAACGAGTTTGCCATGCCAGAGTCCGTGGTCGATGTTTTGAAAATCGGTGAGCTGTCGGACCTTCAACTTCCGGCTAGTCGCCAATTGCGTCGCGGTTTCGACGGCGCAACGGCAGTTGGAGGTGTACAGATAATCGAAGTCAACGGCCGCGACTTCGGCAATCAGCCGCGTGGCCTGGGCGGTGCCGACATCGCTGAGCGGTAAATCGAGAGTGCCTTTGATGCGACCTTGCTCATCGAAGTCGGTCGCGGCGGAACGAATCAACAGAATGCGAACCATACGGAATCGGTTTTTGCCCCCTAAAGACGTGCTAATTGGGTCAACTGCTGGACAGCGTCGCGATAGCTGGGCTGTCCGAAAATGGCTGACCCCACCACAAACCATTGCGCTCCAGCCTGCGCACATCGGCTGATGGTGGAGGCGTTCACGCCGCCATCCACTTCCAAAATCACTTCCGGCCGGACGCGGCTTTTCAGTGTGTGTAATTTGTCCAAGGCCACGTCATGAAACTTCTGGCCCCCAAACCCGGCGGGGACGCTCATGACGAGGATTAGGTCCACTGCGGCTAAGTATGCATCCAGTGTGCCAAGCGGGGTGGCCGGGTTGAGTGCGAGGCCCGCTTTGAGGCCCAGGGAATGAATTTCGTCGATGAGCGGGAGCGGTTCGGGGGCGGCTTCGATGTGGAAAGTCATCAAATCGGCGCCCGCGTCGGCGAATTGCCGCAAATAACGCTCGGGCCGTTCAATCATCAGGTGAACATCCAGCGGCAGCGTGGTGATTTTCCGCAAGGCTGCCACAATCGGCATCCCATAGGAGAGATTGGGAACGAAGTTACCATCCATCACATCCAGATGCAGGGCCCTAACGCCCGCTTCTTCCAGTGAGCGGACCTCACGCTCCAGATTTGCGAAATCACACAGCAGCAGCGACGGCAACACCACTGGGGCGGCCGCGGGCAAAGAATCAATGGTTTGACGTGCAGACATATACGACGGATCGCCCACGCGGCTGACACGCAAGCAGTTCGTCACTGCAGGGGCCCAGCTCACTTCGGCAATCCGGCCAACCGTTGCTCAAACACGCGGATTCGAGTTGCGAGGCAATCCGTTCCTCGCCATGAGGCACGCGTGCGATCGATTCGTTACATTGCTGCAAGAGATCGATCCGAAGCAGCCCATCTTACATGGGAGCTGCAATGGCGTCAGCAACATTATGGTCGGGGAAACGCTCGATCAGGTGGTTCTCCGTGGTTTGTCATCCCTAGAATCAGCCGCTATCCGCAAGCTCACTAAGCGCTTGCGGCGTGAAAACAAAAAAAAGTGATTGCGGGAACCCGCAAGGTGTTTGCGATGAAGAAACAATGACTTCCCCTGTTGTTCGATTCACTGCGGTCCAATTGCCCAAACCCACTCGGCTGGATCGAGTGCTGCGCGACCAGTTCCCGCTCTGGGGGCGGCAAGCGGTGCAGCGGGTGATTGCGGCGGGCAAGGTGCGGCTGAATGGTCGAGTGGTCAAACTCAGTTCGTGGGAAGTGAATAATGGCGACCGTGTGGAAATCACCGATCCACCCCTGGAGAAAGCTCCAACAGCAGCGCAATGGGACGAAGCTTGGGTAATTGCCGCCGATGCCGAGTTGATCGCCATCAACAAACCGGCCGGCCTGCTCTCTGAAGCCACTCGGTTCTCGCCCGCTGCTAATCTGCTCGATCTGGCGAAACAGCGATTCGGACACGTGATCCTATTTCATCGCCTAGACCGCGATACCTCCGGCGTGGTGCTCCTCACGCGGCCCGGCCCCATCAACAAGTATCTAACGGCCGCGTTTCAAAACCACACCATTCGCAAAGAGTATCTGGCCGTCGTCGCCGCGCCCAACGACTTGGCGGCCGAGGGAGTGATCGATACCCGACTTGGTCCGCACCCAGACCGGCGCGATCAGATGACCATCGTCCCCCGCGGCGGTCAGCGGGCGATCACGCGCTACGCCATCGAAAACGAACGCCACGCCAAGCAACTCATCCGCCTCCGGCCTGAAACCGGCCGGACGCATCAACTGCGCGTCCACCTCGCCCATCTGCACGCGCCGATTCTCGGCGACCGTCTGTATGGCCCGCAGCCGCCCCAGCATTCGCGACTGCTGCTGCACGCCCAGCAGATCGAACTGCCCGCTGCCGAAGGTTATCTCGCCCGCAGTTTCGTTGCCCCATTGCCCGTCGAGTTTTGGCCTTTAGGGCTGATCTCTGGCTAAACTAGAATTTGTCACTGATGTTAGCCGTGCAAGCGTTTTTGCGTTGAGGTCGGCCATGCTGCATTTGAAGATCGTCGTTATGTTGCTCGCCGCGGGGGCGTTGGTTCAGCCCGAACCTCTCTTCGCTCAGCTCGATACGGGCCCTATCTCCAAGTCCGACGTCACTCCGCCGACCGAGTTGCCGGATGTGTTGACGCCAACGCACACGCGGAGCGAAGCGGCCGAAGATCAACTTGCCGCGGCGGCGCATTTTGCTCAGGGCCGGTTGCTGCAGGCGAAGGGGAAGACGGCGTTGGCGCTTCGGCATTTTCAACGCGCGTGGCGGTATGACGAAGGTGCCCAGTTCTTGCTCGCCGACATTGTGCCGCTCGCGTTTGAAGCGAAGCAGAGCGATGCTGCGGCGCGGTATGCGGTGCTGGCGGCCGAACGCAATCCAAAGGACCCGCTACTGGTGCGGCGGCTCGCGATTTATCTAACGGAGAAGCGCGACTATGCCCGAGCGGTCCGCATGTATGAGAAGTCGCTTATGAAGAACTCACAGCTCAAGGATGGCAGGCCCGAGGATGTCGGCACCGCCACGCTCTATGCGGAAATGGGCCGGCTGTATTACCTGACCGAGCAATATACTAAAGCGGCGGAGGCGTTCACAGCCGTTCGTCGGGCCATTGAAGAGCAAGATTCACCGCTGGACGACGCGGGCAAAAAGTCCGTACTGAGTGACGCGGCTACCACGTACTCGCTGTGGGGCGAAAGTTTTTTCGAAGCCGGTAAACAGGACGATGCGGCCGCTGCGTTTCGCAAAGCACATGACGCAAAGCAGGACGCGCCGCTGCTTGCCTATCGCCTAGCCCGTGTTGCCTTCGCACAGAAAAAGTCAGCCGCTGCTTTGCAGCAACTGGACGAATACTTCACAGCCAAGATCGATGCTTCTGGCAGCGGCCCTTATGACTTGCTCAGTAAGTTAACGCTGCAACAGGCAGCCAATCCCAGCGTTGGGCAGGAACAGTTGATCGCCAAGCTGCGTGAGTTGCACAAAGCTCAGCCTGAGAATGTTCCCCTCGGGTTCGCGCTGGCCGATGCCCTCTGGACTGCGAACAAACTCGACGAGGCAGTGCCGCTGCTCACCACGACGCTGGCTCGCCAACCGGATTCTGAGCGTTATGCCAAGTTGATCGAGCATCATTGGAAACAGAAAGAATATCGTGAACTGCTCGCCGCGGCGGGTCAGCTTGCCGAGCGCGGTGGTTCGCTCGATTCGATTGAAGCATTGACGAAACGACTCGCAAAGGATGATGGGCTGATCACCGGCTGCCTGGCGCTCGCGCGGGAGCAAGCGGCTGTGAAGGAACCAAAGCCAAATCACGCGCCGATTCTCGCCGCAGCCCTGCTCGTTCGAGAAGCTGGACAGGTGAAAGAGGCGAGTGAATTGTTTCAAGCGGTACTCGCTCTGGATCCCGCGAATTCCCAAGAACTGCGGACGCAATGGGCTTTGGGCCTGTTTCTCGCCGACCATCACGCCCCGGCTATCGAAATGTTCCGGCAGGTACTGGAACAAAAACCGGCCCCGCGCAATCCCGCGGCGATTCGATATTATTTGGCCGGAGCCCTTGAAATGGCAGGCCAGACCGATGAAGCCCTCAAAGAAATTCGCACCGCGGCAGAGACGAATGCCAACACCCCGCGCTATGAAAGTCGCGTCGCCTGGATTTTGTATCATGCCAAACGTATGCCCGACGCGGCCGAAGAATACGAACAACTGCTGAAGAAGCACGGCAGCAAGCAAACCAGCGAAGTTCGCGAAGTCCTGCGCAGTGCTCGCCTCGCGCTCTCGAACATCGCTCTCGACCAGGGAGATTTTCCGCAGGCCGTCGAATGGCTGGAACAAGTGCTGGATGAATATCCCGAAGATGCCGGTGCCCTGAATGACTTGGGCTATCTCTGGGCCGAGCGGGGCGTGCATCTGCAGCGGGCCTTGCGGATGACGCAACTGGCCGTGGCGCTGGAGCCGACCAGCCATGCCTATCGTGATAGCCTGGGCTGGGCCTATTTCCAACTGGGTCGCTACGAGGAAGCCCTCCGTGAGCTGACGGCAGCAACGACCGGCAACGAAGATGGCCCCGACGGCGTGTTGCTCGATCACTTGGGCGACGCCTACCACAAATTGGGTCATGCGGACGAAGCCAGGAAAGCCTGGCAGCGGGCAGCCGAGTCCTTTCAGAAAGCGGGCGAAACGAAAAAGATGAAGTCAGTGCAAGACAAACTTCGCAGTAAAAGGTAGCCCGACGCGTAAGTTTTGAAGTTGCGCAATTTTCGATGTGGTTCAGGTTGCAGTGCGGAATTCTGGGGTGTGGCGGCGATGAGGAGGCGTTTCAGTTTGGCGATGCCGCCG
>JAYTUF010000821.1:0-3765 GCA_043744755.1 Anatilimnocola sp. | reverse complement strand
AGCGCGCATATAACAGGTTCTGCTCGCGGACGCCCAGGATGGTATCGGCTGAGCCGGTCCCCAACTGCCCCGCGCCGGCGTACCACCAGCCGAACTGGTAGTCGGCGCTGGGGGGACGTTCTCCGGCGAACAGCGTGTTGCTCGTGCCGTCGGTGATCTCGGCGATGCGGATGGCGCGGTCGGGAATCAGCACGCCATCGAGGGTGGTGTAGTCGAAGCCCGACACGCCGAGATAGTTCGTCAACGCGACGTATTTCTTGTCGCGGGCGGCGTACTGCGGCGTGTCGGCGCGGCCGTCGGCGGGGCACGAGAAGATCGGCAGCGGCGTGTTGAACCCCGTGTGCGGCGGGCTGGCCGAGAACAGCCGCTTCACCGGATACGCCTGCACGGCGGTGTTCCACAGGTTCTGCTGTTCAAGATGAGGCAGCAGCTGCGTCATCCAGCTCATATAAGGATACGGCTCCTTGGCGGTGATGGGCCGACGCCCCATCGGGAACGCGCGGGCCGTGTCGTGGTAGTGGTGGGCGGCGAGCGAGATTTGCTTGAGATTGTTGACGCACTGCATCCGCGCCGCCGCGTCGCGCACCCGCTGCACCGCTGGAAGCAGCAGCGCGATCAGAACCGCGATGATGGCGATCACCACCAGCAGTTCCACCAGCGTGAACCCCCAGCGACGCATACGGCACCTCACGACGGCTTGGCTTCCAGCGACTTGATCTTGCGCCGCAGCAAATACGCGACGCCGATTACCACGACGACGGTGATTGTGACCCAGAGCCAGTTGCGATTGCGCGGCGGCGGAGTCTCGGTGACGGGTTCAAGCAAGCCGAACGATGATAGTTTGAAATCTTGCTCAGTTAAATCAGCGAAATCAAGTGCCAGATCGCTGATCTTGACTTGTATGACGGTATTATCAGAGTCGTAAACTCGATCTACAAATCGCTTTAATAACGGATAGCCTTCCTGATTGATTTTGTATTCATATGAAGATTTGTGGTCGTAGGTTTTGCCATTCGGTCCGCGTTGAACACGATATTCGCATTTTCTCATAACCCAGTAATGTTGCGAATCGAACCAAACTCGACCACGACCAATGACACGGACTGGATTTGCTTGCGAAGGAATCCAAGCCAGTTCAAATTCAGCCTTTATGAGCGTTTCGTCTTTGTCTTCGACCAGAGTTGCGCTAAGGATTTTTGTACCAACATGTGCAAGCACATGCGGCCAATCGTCTTGGGCATTATAATTCATGGCGATTGGCCAAGAGAGAATTCCGTCAATTCGATGAACGGCATCACTTGAGGGCTTTGAAAGCGAAGTGGTATCTAAATTAGGAAAGTAATCGATCAACACCCATGGCGCAACCTCATCCTTGCGGCGTAACTTGAAGCTGTATTTTTCATTTCTTGCAGCGATTTCTTCTGGCTGTGGATTTGATCGTCCATTCTCAAAGAGATTGATCGCGTGTTCAACCAATGCGCAATTGGGCGCCTGTTTGAACTGAGTTGTTGACACGATGACGGGTTGCTTCTCGGCGCCATCTTTGAAATATCGTCCGATTGCTGAACCCTGAATGCGTTTCGACTCGACACGGTACTTGGCCCACGCATCCTTGCCATCATTGCGCAGTCTGCTAATCCAGTTTGTGACGTTTGGTTCCTGAGCAGCTCCTTCTTGTAATTGGCACGTGATCAGGAAAATCCAAGCCAGCGACTGAAGAGAGATCAGGAATTTGGATGCCATTTTCCGGCCTTTCTTATCTGCAAATTTGCACTCGTTACTACTCTTCTCGTGCAATGTCAGTGCGAGAGAATTTCGAGTGAAGATTAGCTTACATTACATAGCTAGGCACCGCCGAAAATCCGCAGAGTATCGGCGATATTCGCCACAGCTTGGAATGTCCCGCCTGGTGCATTCGGCGTAATGATGACGCACCCGATAAAAGACCGATTTCGTGATTTCTCGACAGAATCCCAGTTTTATTAGAGTGTCGATGTCTCGAAACCCGACTTTTGTCGAGCGCGACAATGATGCTTTGAAACCATCTGAAACAGATGGCTTTATTTTTTTGATGATCAGACAGAGGACAGGAATTCTTTTCTAGTAACACCAGCATGGGACATTAGAATTGCCGTCGTCCACAAGACGGCACTTGCAGGCTGGGCTACATCCTGGCCTGACAGTATCACACGTGCCTTTCATGCATTCAGTGGCCATCCAGAAATTGCAACGGTTTCCATCGTCAAATCCCGATTCGCAAAAGCCCTTTTTGCATCCTTGTGCCTGGGATGCGCACAACGTTTGCATGCAGGCAAGGTAGTTGGCGCTTCCCGGAGGTCCGTAGGCTTGGCACATCATGTCGCAATCCATCGGATCATCCCCGAACACGCTTTGCGTCGGCACCGCGAGCAGGGCGACCGCGGTCAGCACGATCGCCAGGGCGATGCAGGCCGACTCGGCGAACTTCAACGTCTTCAGCATGACTCACTCCTTGGCAGGACCACTCCGTCTCCCGGTCACCGACCATCGGCGACTTCGGGGGTTGCTTCGAGGCTTTGGCCCGTGATGCGGAAGGTGATGATTCGCGCGCTCGGCGCGTCGGTCATAAGCTTGGCGCTGCGGGTGAACTGGCCTGGCTCGCGCGGCATGCGGACCGATACTTGCAGCCATTTCGCCTCGCCGGGCGGGATGCGGATCGGCAGGTTGCCGGCGACCGTGCAGGAACAGTCCGACGTACCGCCGTAGATCAACACCGGTTCGGCGGTGTGGTTGAACAACTCCACCTCGGCGACGCGCTGCTCGTTGACTGGGCTACTGCCCAGATCGACGAGGGCGGGATGCAGCGTCAACGTGTCGCCGCGCAGCGAGGCGATGGCGGCGTCGAGCGAACCATGCTTCACGACGGCGATTCCCACGCCGACGAAAGCGAGGATCGCAACCATTGCCGCGATGGGGAACCATTGTGAGCGCGAGGCGGACCGCAGCGCGCCGAACTCGTCGCGGCTTGGCCGGGCGACCAGCAAACACGCGAGCGCCACAACATCGATGCCGAAGGCGAGCCACGGGTTGACGGCGAGGCTGCCGAAGCAGCCGCAGGAGGCTTCGCCGACCCAGCCTTGGCGGAAACTGACAAGGGAGAAGAGCGTGAAAAGGGACAGGGCCGACAGCCATGCTGCCGCGAGCGCGTAGCCCGACAGGAACCAGACGCCGAGCGCGACCTCGGCGAAGACGACCGCCGCTTGCACCGCTGGGAGGGCGAACCAGCCCGTCGGGCGCACCGGATCGACCGCCCAGCCATGCGTCTTCAGCACGGCGGCGGCGATCAGCAGTACGCCGAGAAGTTTCAGAAAGGTGTTTGCGAAACGGGACATACGCCGACCCCAGGGCAACGGGAGCCTTGCACGCACTGCTACCATCCTACACGTTGCCACCCCCCCGTATGTCAAACAAAATTATCGCTAAATCATAAATCATTACGCGGCAATGAGTTGCATCAACAGCGAATCGTTGCGTATCCGGCAGCAGCGCCCGCCGCTTCCATCCGCCTGTCTTTTTCCTGGCGCGGCGGTGGCGGCGGGTTGCTTGCGCGGCGTGGTTGTGGTCCAATACGGGTTGATGTTTCATCCCGCCTCCCTGCGAAGTACCCGCCATGCTTGCACGCATTGCTTCCGTGTCGCTCCTGCTGCTTCCGAGCGTGGCCGGCGCCCAGGACGCCTTCTTCGAGAAGACGATCGCGCCGCTGCTGGCGCGGCGCTGTTTGGAATG
>JAYTUF010000820.1:0-3777 GCA_043744755.1 Anatilimnocola sp. | reverse complement strand
CATCGTTGATCAGTCCCACCAGCCGGCCGTCATACGGAGTATCGATCTGCACTTCCTCCAGCAGTTCGCGGCGCATCCCTTCTTCATAAGGATTCTGGCATCCGGCATCGTCCGACGAAATGTGCCCGCCAATACCGATGCTCCGCTTGGCATGGAGCCGACTTTCCCCCTGTCCCTTGCCGCGGGTGTAACAGAACAGGGCGCTGGTTCCGTCCGCTCGTTGGTGGCGAAAAATGACATACGGAATGAGCTGCTTGAAGCTCGGATCCTGCTCCATCTCCGGCCGCGGACGATAGCTGACATGCGTCGGCTCCAGCAACTGGGGCAAGTAGCGCGGGATATCCGCCGAGAAGCCTTGAAAATGACCCAGCCGGTGAAAGACCGCGGTCGGCACGACCAGGATGTGTTCGACGGCCACCAATGACATCAGCGATTCCTTGAGAAAGGAGCGAAACGCCCCCGGGCCTGCCCCGGGGGTTTACCGGCTTATGCCCTAGTACTGCACGAGACTAAAAACTTCATACGGCTCAATCGTCTGCCGGCCCTTGAGGGCGAGCAGTTCGATTGCGAAGGCACAAGCCACAATGGTCCCGCCGCAGCGTTCGACGAGCTGCGCACAAGCCCGTACGGTACCACCCGTCGCGAGTAAATCATCAACCACCAGCACCCGCTGCCCTTCTTGCAGGCCATCGACATGCATTTCGAGCGTATCGCTGCCATATTCCAGGTCATAGTTGTGCGAATGCTTTTCAAACGGCAACTTCCCCGGCTTGCGAATGGGAACAAAGCCCGCGCCCAGTGATACGGCCAACGGCGCTGCAAAGATAAACCCGCGCGCCTCCGCGGCGACAATCACATCCACCCGTGCGGCCCGATACTGCTGCGCGAACATTTCGATCGACGAGCGAAACGCCCCGGCCGACGCGAGCAGCGGGGTGATGTCGCGGAACATGATCCCCGGCTTAGGGAAGTCGGGAATATCGCGAATGTAGCTTTTGAGTTCGAGAGTATCGTTCATAGTTCGCTTTGAAAGTCGCGGCGGAGTCATTGGACGGCGGAGTTATTGGAAAGAGAAGAATATACGCAACTCGGCCGTGGACTAGAACGGGGCGCTGCCGCCGTCTCCGAAGGTAGCCCGTCGCGTTAGCAAGGAAGTGCCGCGAGTTGACGCCGATCTAACCATCGTGCGGTAGCACCAAAAATGCCGCGAACTCCGCCGGATTGGCTGCCGACGAAACGAGCCATCAGCGTTCCATATTCCATTCGCGTTTATGGTACCGCTGTTCAACGAGTTGTTGGGTAAGTTCCCTGGGCCAGGTCTCGGAATGGGTTGCTTGCCAGGCATCAATCAGCGAAGCCTTGATCCGCGAACTCTCCAACGGCAAATTCGCGACGAATTCCCGATGTGGCCGACTCACACGATAGGCTGGCTCACGTGGTGGCGGTCGCAGGTAGCGTTCAACTCGCGATAGATCGAAGTCATACAAGAGCGTACCGTGATATAGCAGGAAGTTCCGCTTGCAGCGCAGACTGTTGCCGGAGACCTTCCGCTCGCCTTGGGCCAGATCGCTGGTGCCACGAGGCTTTACCATCATGGACTCCGCTTGGGAGAATAGACCGTTGATCGCCGTCGCCGTCGTCTGTAGCACTTCCCGATGCGCCTGGTCGAGCAAGCGCAAATGCGGCCGCTGCTCGTAACTAAGCCGGAGCGAGTACATCAAGCAGCCCGGCCCGATTAGCACGGTGCCGCCGCCGGAAGTCCGCCGCAGGATTGGCACATTGTCTGTTTCGCAGAATACTCGATTGACTTCAGCCGCTACCTGGCAAGATCGACCAAGCACCACGGCATACTCAGGGCATTCCCACAATCGCAACAGCTCCGGCGCATGGGGCTGGTCATCGACGTCATCGAGCAACGCTTCATCGAGCGCGAGATTCTCGGCGGCGGTGGCGAGCGACAGATCGAGCAGCAACATCGGCAGCCAAAACCTCCCCCTAGGAGTCCTTCGCTGCTGAGCCTAAACTGAAATGCTTGCCAGATGTAGGTCGCTTCCGGAGTTTTTTTGCATGTCTTCGCCCGATGCCGCTGATCCGCAACCGGTCGAAGCCAAGCGGCCCTACGATGCTTCGCTGCCGCCGGTCGAGGCGCCCACGGCTGCATTCGTCATGCAGTTGTTTCTCATTCCGCTGGCGATTGTCACCATCGTTGTGCTCCTCTGGCTGTCCTTCAGTTGGCTGGCCCAGGCGGGACGTGACGATCCCAAAAAACTGGTCGAAGAGCTCCGCCGCGGCACTGATGTGAGCTGGCAAAGCGCCTATACGCTGGCCGAAATCCTCCGCAGCCCCGATCCGCGCTATGACGCACTCCGCGCCGATCATCAGATGGCCCAGGAACTTGTGGCCCTCATGGAGTCCGACCTCAAGCATCCACTCAAGGGCGGCAACGACGAAGGAGACAAGCAGCGAATCAAGCGGCGGATGTTTCTCTGCCGCGCGATCGGTTCGTTTTCGGTCGCCGATGGCGCACCGCTGCTGGCACGTCTTGCTAATGAAGAGAAGGACCCACTGGAAGTGGAAGTTCGGCTCAGTGCGCTCGAAGGGATTTCCACGCTCGCACGAAATGTCGGCGCGGAAGAACTGCGAAACGATGACAAGCTGGTGCAGGCCGTGATCGAGGCTTCGCGCTCCGTGGATAACGCCGTTGCTCCAACCCCAACGAACGCAGCGAGTGAATATCGTCCGCGGTCGGAAGTGCGGGCGGTGGCCGCGTTCACGCTCGGAGTGCTCGGCGGCGAAGATGCCCGGAAACGCCTGACTATCATGCTCGGCGATGGTTATGCCTCCGCGCGTTACAACGCCGCAACCGGACTCTGCCGCCAGGGAGATGAAGCCGCGGTGCGCGTGCTGAAAGAAATGCTCTCGCCCGATAATCCGCATGCCGCGAAAGACGAACGGCACGCCGCCGATAAGGATCGCAAGCGCGTCGCCGTGCTCGTCGCCGGCGTGCAAGGCTGCATGGCCCTGGCCGACGCGAACCCGCAGGCGGATTTGCAACCGATTATTACGGCGCTAAAGGTACTCGCCAATTCTCCGCTGGATCAGGTCATTTCAGAACGCTCCAAGATCAAGAACCTAGCGACGGAAGCGTATCGTCGCTTGGAAGCGCGCGCAAAGTGACCGTGCCACTGGCAAGGAAGTCGCGCGCTCACCCCGTTTGGGCAGTTCACCATGGCCGCGACTGACAGCCAGTGCTGAGCGAAATTGCGGCCCCGCACTGGCCGGAAGACTCGGCTGCGTCTTAATAATTGTTAACGTCGATTGCTCGTCTTCCTTGCCAGTGGCACGCCGTCGCAGCCGCCATTCTTTTCCTGACTCATTCAGGCAGCTACACTGGCTCGCAGTTGGCTTTGCGGACGTAGGAACCGCACGCTAGCGCGTGGCGGCTGATTCAGATCACATCAGCGGCCTGGCGCTAGCCCTCGGTTCATCATTTTTAAGGAACGCTGTGATGCAATCTGTCTGGCGATATTCGCTCGGTCTGTTGTTTGTTCTTACCTTAGCAATCTCTGCAAACGCTGCCGAGCCAAAGCTGAAGGCCCTCATCGTCGAAGGTCAGAACAATCACGGCAATTGGCCGCAAACGACCAAGATGATGAAGAAGTATCTGGAAGACAGCGGCCTGTTTGAGGTCGATGTCGCCACGACGGCTAAGAAGGGAACCGATCCCAGCTTCAAGCCCGAGTTTGCGAAGTACGCGGTTGTCGTTTCGAATTACAA